>JAFUKV010000106.1 GCA_017467745.1 Bacteroidaceae bacterium
AGTGCTTGGAAGTACACAACGATTAGGCACGCCAATGTATTATGGAGGCCCTTCGGCAGCATATTTCGCTACCCGAGACGAATTTAAACGAAGTATGCCGGGACGGATTATCGGTTATTCGAACGACAAATACGGAAAAAGGGCATTGAGGATGGCCTTACAAACCCGAGAACAACATATTAAACGAGAAAAAGCGACATCCAATATCTGTACGGCACAAGCCTTATTAGCCTCTATGGTAGGTTTCTATACAATTTATCATGGAGAAGATGGGCTAAAAGAAATTGCTTTACGTATTCACCAATTCGCTACTTATATAGCATCGTATTTGAAAGAATGGAAATATACGATAACCAATAAATATTGGTTCGATACGTTACGCATTCAATTACCGGATTCTGTAACGATAAATCGTTTAATGGAAATTGCATTAAATAAAAAAATCAATTTAGGTTATATCGATAATGAAGTATCTGTCAGTATAGATGAAACAACAACCTTAGAAGATATAAATACATTACTATCCGTTTTTGCAGAAGCTGCATCCGTTGTTTTTCAGCCGGTTCATAATATAGAAAAACAAAGTAATATAGATAGTTCTTTGACAAGAGCATCCCGCTTTATGCAACAATCCGTATTTAAAAAATACCGTACAGAGACAGAGTTAATGCGCTATATTAAACGGCTGGAACGCAAAGATATTTCATTAGCACACTCTATGATATCTTTGGGATCGTGTACCATGAAATTAAATGCTGCATCGGAAATGATGCCTATTAGCAATATAAAATTAACCAATATACACCCAATGGCGCCTGCAAATCAAGCAGAAGGATACCAGATTATAATACAAGAATTAAACCGCTATCTAAGCATGATAACAGGATTTGCTGGGTGCTCGATACAACCTAATTCTGGTGCTGCCGGCGAATATACAGGGCTAAGATGTATACGCAGTTATCTGGAAAGTATAGGACAAACATCACGCGATATTGTTCTGATTCCCGCTTCGGCTCACGGCACGAATCCGGCAAGCGCTCATCAGGCAGGTTTTAAAGTAGTTGTTATAAGTTGCGATGCTGATGGAAACATAGATATGGACGATTTACGCTTAAAAGCTGAAACATATAAAGATAATCTGGCTGCTTGTATGATAACGTATCCCTCTACTCATGGAATTTTTGAAACGGAAATCGTTGATATATGCAATATCATACATCAATACGGAGCTCAATTATATATGGACGGCGCAAATATGAATGCGCAAGTAGGATTGACAAGTCCGGGATTCATAGGCGCAGACGTTTGTCACCTGAATCTGCATAAAACATTCGCTATGCCTCATGGGGGCGGTGGCCCGGGCGTAGGTCCTATTTGTGTAGCGCCTCATCTCGTACCATTTTTACCGCAACATCCTATTATAAACGGAGGTACTCTTGATACTGTTTCTGCTGCTCC
Source organism: Bacteroidaceae bacterium (assembly GCA_017467745.1). Classification (GTDB taxonomy): domain Bacteria; phylum Bacteroidota; class Bacteroidia; order Bacteroidales; family CHK158-818; genus Gallibacteroides. The sequence goes on from JAFUKV010000106.1 coordinate 1,459, forward strand.
TTTCGGCAATGTCGGTATGGCTGTCATTACATACGGATACATACGTATGATGGGTGCTGACGGATTGAAAGAGGCCACAGAAGCGGCAATTCTGAATGCTAATTATCTGGCTGCCCGTTTATCGGATACATACAAAGTTCTGTATCGCGGAAAAAATGGATTTGTAGGGCATGAATTGATATTGGATTGCCATCCCATTAAAGAAATATGCAATATTAACGAAACAGATATCGCAAAACGACTTATTGATTATGGCTTCCATGCTCCCACTCTATCATTTCCCGTAGCAGGAACGCTAATGATAGAACCGACAGAGAGCGAAAGTTTATATGAATTAGATAGATTTGTAGAAACGCTTCATTCCATTTATAGAGAAATAGAGGACATTGTATCGGGAAAAGCCGATTCGCACGATAACGTATTAATAAACTCTCCGCATCCCCAATATGAGATCACAGCAGATGAATGGTCGCATTCATATTCCAGAAAATCGGCGGCGTACCCTCTGGCATGGATAGAAGATAATAAGTTTTGGATTAATGTATCCCGAATAGATAACGCATTTGGTGATAGGAATCTAATGGCTACTATCAAAGAATAAAATTTCAAGATTCATACACTATATCTTTTCCTAAGAATAGTATTTCAAAACGAGGCAACATTATTGATAAAACAATAAGTTGCTTCGTTTTAACTTATATATAAAATGAGATAAGTCATAAAATAACGTGATATTTATCGCCTTATGTCGAGCTCACATTAACAGAGATATAAAATATAAATCAAAGAAAATCTTAATAATCCACCTAATTATAAAAGAATTATCACAGTTTTTCTTTAATTTTGCATTCGGATTGAGGAAACTCTGTCCAAGACATATTAGAAATATCGAGGCGTTATGCTCTCTTCTTGTAAATGCGAAGACTGAGAAACTTCAAAAAAGTGAACAAGAGGGATCGTAATGGTTTCCGCGCATATGCGTGGGGCTGTTATTCTCACATCTGTTCACAAGGGTTTTCTCAGGGCCTGCATTTTAAGACGTGGTGCGTACAGTCCCACGCTTCGTATTTATTTAACCATATTAACATAAAACCATTACGGGACTTAATGGTTTAATTAACAACATGAAACGTTTTTATTATTGTTTTATGCTACTTACAGCGGTACTGTTCGTGGCATGTGAGAAATCCAATTCTGATTCTCCGAATGAAATCGAGTTGTCGAAAGATACTCAGACAGAGCAGACTGTTTTCGCTGACAACACAAGCAAAAACGAAGGTATCAAATTTAATGCTACATCTGACTGGATAGCAACCGTAAGTGAAATTGCCGTTGGACGTAGCGAAACTAATGGTGTGGAATGGCTGAAACTCAGCGCATACAGAGGAAATGCAGGACAGAACACCATCAACCTTACATTCACTGAAAACTTCACGGGAAAAGACCGTAAAGCCCAAATTTCAATTCATTGCGGCGAAACTACCATTATAATCATAGTGGAGCAGAAAGCAGAGAACAGCGAGGGCAAGTTGTTGAAATTGGTAGATAAAATCACTTATGTTGAAACTATCACTTCAACAGAAAACCAGAATGAAACGGAAACAATGGTATTCAAATACGACAGCAACGGTCGAGTGGCAGAAATCCAAAAAGAATTTACCAGCAATTACGAATCCGAAAAAGGTATTTACCGGTTCGACTATAATATAGTTGACGAGGTTCGCGTGACATATTCAACAGACAATGATACAGAAAACATACTCGTAACACTGAATGATCAAGGTTTTGCCAATCAAATCAAGTTCATGGATGAACATATGTATGGAGACTGCTATGTTGATTTCAAATACAACGAAAACGGACAATTGGCATCTGTCGAAAATTATATGGGCACATCGTTGGAGGAATCGGCAACCTTATATTATGCTGATAAAGCATTGACTAAGGTAGAATTTTGGGAGAAAGGATATGATAAAGATATACAAGAGTTCCCTTTCAACACCCTCTATCCGAACAAATATGGGAATAAAATTGTCTCCAATATCGATCCCAACAGTTTTGTTTTTTATATAGATGATGATTATCAATTCTTGTATTTATTGAGATATTTAGGCGTTCCCAATAAATATTTATTCCAATTTTTTTCAGACACAGACGATGACGTAGATTATTATATCGGAACCTGCCCTTACCCCAATTACACGGAAACATACACTGTGACTGAAACGATCTATGAAAATGAGAACGGATATCACTATAACTATACATTTGATGAGGACGGATGCGTTACATCTATCGGTCTTGATAAGCCATACAAAAAAGTAAAAAAGACTTACACTCGTACATCCGGCAGCGAACCAGTCAATCCTGAGGCTCCTGAGGAGTACTACGAATATATGTGGGAACAAAGCAAGCTCGTCAAAACGGAAGACGCCGGTTCAGGAGTAGATAATGCAAAACATATTATTTCCTATAAGGAATAAGGGTCTGATATTAATTAGCACTTCTTAATCTTAAATAATAACAGGAATTATATACAACAGTTCCTGTTATTATTGTTTTAGGAAGCATATTTATCATCAACCATTTTTCAAAAGAGCAAACACCAACTATTTTATTGAAACAGACTTTTTCTCAAAAGTGTGAAAACCATGAAAGATATAAATTTTTCTTCTATCTTCGATTTTTCAGGAAATATTTATCGAGCTTTTATTCCTCCATATATAGCCAATCCATGATACGTGAAACTTTTTGATCCATAGGCATCTGTACATCCAACCAATGAATTTTCAGCCCTCTACGTTCCATTCCCCTAAACCATGTCATTTGCCGTTTCGCAAACTGATGTATCGCTATTTCAAGAGATGATAACATGTTATCGTACGATGTCTTACCGATAACGTATTCTGTTACATATTTGTATTCCAGACCGTAATATATTAAATCTTCGGGAGGGATTCCTGCCGATAATATTCCTTTTATTTCATCTATCATTCCTTCGTCTATACGCTTCTTTAATCGCATAGAAATTTTTTCACGTCGTAGATCCCTATCGATAGACACGCCTACAATTAAACTGTCAATCGGATGGCTCTCTATCTTCTCCACCGGAAAACGATTGCTGTATTCCGCTATTTCTATGGCTCGTATAGCCCTCTGAGCCGTATCTACATCTGTTGTATTGTGCAGCGTTTTATAACTTTGTAATATAGCGGTCAATTCTGGTAACGATTTATTTTGCAATGATACACGTAATTCTTTATTTTCAGGAACATCTACTAACTTGTATCCTTTCAACACCGATTCGATGTATAACCCGCTTCCGCCACACAATATAGGGATAATATGACGAGATCGTATATCTTCATAACACCGTTTGAAATCGCGCTGATACTCAAATAAATTATATTTATAGCCAACCTCTTTTATATCAATTAAGTGATACGGTATATTAGTTCCGTTTATAACATATTCAGATAAGTCTTTCCCGGTTCCTATATCCATACTTTTGTAAAATTGACGAGAATCGGCACTGATGATTTCTGAGTTTAAACGATATGCCAACGCTACGGCCAACGATGTTTTTCCAGAAGCAGTAGGTCCTAAAATAGTAATTAGACTTTTCATTTTTTCAGATTATACGCAGGAATGACTATTTTTTCCAAGAAGTCGAGCTCATCAACCAAACAATCGCAAAATTTATCTGTGGAAATATACTCTCTAATCTCATCGGCTGTCCATAAACGCCCGTCCTTAATCTCTGAATTTATAAAAACATCATCTGTATCCAGATGTGCAACAAATAGAAAAACTATCCGTTTTCTATTTTTCCAAACAAACGGAGTTCTTAGTAAAAAACGTATATCTAATTTTTTACCTATTTTTTCGTGCATTAATCGTTTAGCGCAATCTTCCAGACTTTCTCCATAAAAAACATCGCCTGTAAAAGGATGATCTATTTTATTTTCTCCGCATATTGCATAAAAGTCGTCATTAGTAGCAAGAAACAACTTTCCTTTAATCAATACGGCAATTCTTACATGAGGATGTAAATATTTTACGGTTCCAAAAAAACTTTCATTTCTCTCTACTCTGCCCAAGATGTTTCCTTCTTCATCAATAATCGGAAGCCATATTTCTTTTAAAAGCATTTTACGCACCATTATCATACGTATATACTCATAAGCGAAGAAAAATATGATTAATATAACTTGAAACTCAAATACGGCAAAGTCATATATTTTTTCATAATATGCAGAAAAATAGGTATTAAATATGATGATAAATGCTAGATATATACTTATGACGTATAATATAAATACTGAAATGTAGTAAAACTCGTATATAATCGTGTTTATCCATCCTCTTAGCGGATAACCCGAATACCAATTATATACAAAAGTTTTTATCTGCTCTTTAAAACTGGAAACAAACAAAAGATTAAGGAATAAGAGTACGCCGCAAATAATTACTCTTGGAAATACGTTTAAAGCAAAATCAAATACCGAAAGGAAAAATGCGTATTCCATTAATACCAATCCTACTAGTCCTAACATCGGACTGAACTTCTTTCGGAGGCAGAATCTAACTGTATTAAGTAAAAAGGATATCCCTCCTATCCCCCCTATTATAGAATATACATATTCTCCTTGATAATAATGATCAATAAAAATCACTATTAACAATGGTATCAATCCCCATGATTGAATAAAAAAATATTTATGTTTATCTATATCATATCTCAACATAATAAATACCCAATAGATATGTATAACTTCATATTAAATCATACATGTTTTTCGGCATAATATGAAGATCGTACCAATGGACCGCTTTCGACATATTGAAAACCGCGTTTCATTGCTTCGTCCTTATAATGAGCAAACATTTCCGGAGATACATACTTTTGCACAGGATAGTGACTACGCGTGGGTTGCAAATATTGCCCAATCGTTAATACAGAGCATCCAATCAATCTTAAATCATCCATTGTATTCAACACTTCACTTTCTAATTCTCCTAATCCAAGCATTAACCCAGATTTCGTCTTAATTCCTCTTCGACATATTTCGTATAATACAGATAGGCTTCTATCATAATCCGCTGCACTTCTGATTATAGGGGTTAATCTTCTTACTGTTTCAATATTGTGTGAAATAACATTCGGGGAGGTATTTACAATTTTCTCAATCAAATCTATTTTTCCCTGAAAATCAGGTATTAAAACTTCTATTGTAACATTGGGATTGAGTTCTTTTACTTTGTTGATAGTTTCACACCAATGTCCTGCACCTAAATCTTGTAAATCATCTCGGTCAACCGACGTTATTACGACGTGGCTAAGTTGCATTAAATTTATGGATTCTGCAACTTTTTGAGGCTCATTAACATTTAATGGTTTTGGTTTACCTGAAAGAGTATTGCAAAATTTACACGAACGGGTACATATCTCACCGCCTATCATAAACGTCGCCGTTCCTCTATTCCAACATTCACAACGGTTAGGACATTTGCCACTAATACAAATAGTATGCAAATGTCTTTCCGCTATGATTTTCTCTGTTTGTGCAAATTCTTCAGTATTGGCTAATCTTATTTTTAACCAATCGGGCTTTTTAAGATACGATGTCATTAATTTTTCAAATTCCTGTCAAGAAAGTCAATAACCTTTGTATATAAATGCAGTCGGGTATTACATCCATATATACTATGATCTCGATTTGTATAAAATTGCATATCGAACTGCTTATTCGCTTGTACTAACGCTTCACTGAACTGCAAAGAATTTTGAAAATGCACATTATCGTCGGCCGTTCCCGAAACGAGTAATAAACGTCCATCTAACTGCGCCGCATGAACTAAGGGTGAAGTTTTTTCATAACCTTCAAAGTTTTCTTGCGGAGTTCGCATATAACGTTCAGTATAAATGGTGTCATAAAATTTCCAATCCGTAACAGGGGCAATAGCGACACCAGCTTTGTATATTCCCTTACTGGATGTCATCGTCATAAGTGTCATATAACCGCCAAAACTCCATCCCCAAATAGCTATATTCTTGTTGTCGACATAATTCAAACTTCCTACGTATTGGGCGGCAGCTATTTGGTCTTGGGCTTCCAATACTCCCATCTGCATATAGATACATTTAGAAAATATCTCGCTGCGACCGCCTGTTCCTCTACCGTCAACGCATGGAACAACATATCCGTTTGCAGTTAAATATTGCTCCCAACCGAAATCCCATCGGTTTAATACCGATTGAGAACCGGGTCCGCTGTATTGTGTCATCAAAACCGGATATTTTTTATTTGCATCAAAGTTTACCGGTTTCATAATCCAACCGTTCAACTCCGTTCCATCGGGTGTTTTAAATGTAAAAAATTCTTTTTTTGAATAGTTGATTTTCGCTAATTCTTCTTGTAACTTGGCATTACGTTCAACTGTTCTCAACTCTTTACCCTGTTGATTATGTATGGTTATCAAAAGGGGTGTTTCGCTGTTGCTAAATTGATTTACATAGTATTTACACCCGTTACTGAAAGACGCGTCGTTCGTACCCTTTTTGTCCGAGAGTTTTATTTTCTTTCCTTTGGCATCTACTTTGTAAATAGTACGGCATGTCGCGCCTTCTTCGGTAGATTGATAATAAAAACTTTTTGTTGCATTGTCATATCCCAAATATGCAGTAATATTCCAATCTCCTTTTGTTATTGGTTTTATCATCTCTCCGGTTAAAGAATATTGGTATAAATGCCGATAGCCTTCGCGTTCGCTGGCAAAAACAAAAAAATCCGGATAAAAAACGACATAGTCCATATTATCGGGATCAATCCAATATTGGCTTTCGTCTTGTACCAACAATTTACTAATACCGGAACGGGAATTGGTAACATACATTTTAAACAGATTTTGATGGCGATTCAATGTCATAACAATCAACTGATCTGCGCCATGTGCGTATCGTATACGAGGGATATAACCGTCATCATCCAACGGTACATCCATTTTTTTTACGGCCTTAGAATCTACGATATATGTGTGTACGCTAACTTTTGCATTTTTCTTTCCTGCTACGGGATATTTGTATTTAAATGCACCCGGATACAACTCATATTCTTGTAAATTAGGGCAAGCGCCTTCGTACATTTGAATAGAATATTCCGGCACTTCCTCTTCGTCATATTTTACAAATGACAAGCATTCGCTGTCGGAAGACCAAGCCAAAGAATTTACACATGCAAATTCTTCTTCGTACACCCAGTCCGGAATACCGTTCAATACTTTATTTTTAACTCCGTCTGTTGTAACGGCCGATTCTGTATTGTAGTCTAATTTCTTTAAATATATGTTATTATCTCGAACAAATGCCACCATTCTACCATCGGGTGAAAACGTTGCCACTTGTTGTTTTCCCCCTTCCGAAAGAGGTTTTACTAAATTTCTTTTTATCTCGAATGTATAATAATTCGCTTTAAACGATCGTCTGTAAATGTTTTCTCGGTCTGTATAGATTAAAATCTTTTTTTCATCTTCACTAAAAGAATATCCATCAAGGCGTTTAAACGGGCACTCTTTCGCCGTCTCCGTATTAAAAAGAGTATCTACCGGATTACCTGTTTTATACTGGTACTTGATAATCATTTTACCATCGGGGCTCCTTTGGGTATAGTGTTCTCCATCTTTCATGGAAATCATTGTTCCAACACCTCGCTGAGAGAATTTTCCTGATAATATTTCCTTTAAATCTACCGTATTAGCCCCATATACCGAACTTGCGCATAATAACAGGCCCATTAACATCCTCCGTTTGTTCATATCTTTTCTGAATATTTTTAGCACAAATGTACATAGATTCAAATAGATATTAAAATTAAATCATATAAAAATCTCTCCTATATGAAATAATCTCCCACACAAAATATAGAGGTAATTATATGCCGTTATACATTTTTGTCAGACAGCGTATTATCTTTTTTCACCGATAATTTTGAGAATCGTTCCTGTAAACTTTGCATCATATGATAAAAGTTGGGAATAAACAATGTTCCTAATAATGTATTAAGCGTCATCCCGAAAACGACCGCAGTACCTAATGAAATACGGCTTTCCGCTCCTGCTCCGGTAGCAAACATGAGCGGCATAACGCCTAAAATAAAAGCGAAAGAGGTCATCAATATAGGCCGTAATCTAACCCGTCCGGCTTCAATAGATGCTTCTATTACAGATTTTCCAGCTGCATGATAATCGCGAGCGAACTCAATAATTAAGATGGCATTTTTTGCAGAGAGAGCTATTAATAAAATAATACCGATCTGACTATATATGCTTATAGGAAGATCCATGACCAAACACCCCAATAAGGTTCCCAATAAAGCTACCGGTAAACCGAGTATAACGGCAATCGGGCTTGTCCAGCTTTCATATTGAGCCGATAATACTAATAAAGCTACTAATATGGCAAGACCAAATATCAGCATTACAGATGAACCGGACTCTTTCTCCTGATACGCAACAGATGTCCAATCATATCCAAAGTTATCGCCTAACACGTTTGCGGTCAATTGTTCCATAGCTGTCATCGCTTGCTGAGAACTGGCGTTTATTGCCGGAATACATGTTATGGACGCTGCTGTGTACATGTTATAGCGATTAATCAGATTAGTTCCCAATCGCTCTTCGACGGTTGTGAACGAAGAAAAAGGAACCATTTCTCCTTTTGAATTTTTAACGCTCAACTTCAACACATCGCCTATTTGTGTCCGTGCCTGAGAGTCCGCCCCCAATTTAACTTGGTAAATCCGTCCGAAATTAATAAAATCATTTACATAGGCTGAGCCCATGTAAAAAGAAAGCGTCTGAAATACCTGTTTCAATGAAATGCCTTGCATTTCTATTTTATTGCGATCGATACTCAAATAATATTGCGGAGTATTAGCCTGAAACATTGAGTTAAGCATCATAATATCGAGCTCGGATTTTATATTTGCCATCAAATCATTTATGGCTTTTTGCAACTCTCCTACCCCTAAATTGCGGCGGTCTTCCAACATGAATTCAAGTCCGCCTGAAACGCCGAGACCCGATATAGCCGGTGGCGTTACAGCAAATATCTGAGCATCTTCTATAAAGGCGGCACGTTCGTTAAAACGATCTACTATGGCAAAAGACGATTCGCTTTTCTTTTTCCGTTCATCCCAATTTTTCAGAATAACAAACATTGTTGCGTTATTTGAAGCCGGAGCTCCCTGCATGACAGAGAATCCATTAATAACCATATAAGTTTTTACTTCCGGCATATCATCTAATATTTGCGATATTCGGGTTGTAGCCGCTTCTGTTCGTTGCAAACTGGCAGCTCCCGGCAACTGCACGGAAACCAAGAAATATCCTTGATCTTCTTGCGGAATAAACGATGTAGGCCATTTCATGAAAAGCCAAGCTGTTACCACAGTGATCAATGCATAAACAAACATTGCCGCAATAGGCTTTTTTAAAAGATAGGTAATTATTTTTACATATTTATTTAATGTAGCATCATACCATTTATTGAAAATTCGATAAATAAAAAAGCGGGGTTGTTTTGACGGTTGCAAGAACAACGCACACATGGCTGGGGTAAAAGTCAACGAATTAAATCCGCTGAAAATGGTTGCCGCAGCTATGGTCAAGGCAAACTGTTTGTATAATTGCCCAGTAATTCCTCCGATAAAAGCCGTAGGTATAAATACGGCACATAGTACCAAAACTACTCCCACAACAGGTCCGGTGATTTCTTCCATAGCTTTCTCTACGGCTTCCGTTTTCGTATATTTTCCCGTATCCAACAATCGCGTTGCATTCTCAACTACCACAATGGCATCATCTACCACAATAGCGATTGCCAGAACTAAGCCGAATAAAGTTAAAGTATTAATAGAAAAACCTAATGCTTCCATTACTGCAAATGTAGCGATTAAAGATACCGGTATAGTCAATGCCGGAATTATCATTGCCCGGAAATTTTGTAAAAACAGCAATATGACCAATACAACCAATATGGTTGCTTCAAGAAATGTTTTCACAACTTCATCAATAGAGGCTGAAACAAAATCGGTTGTATCTAACAACACTTCATATGTCACATTTTCCGGAAAATACCGTTTTAGATCTTCCATTTTTTCCCGTACGGCTTTCGCTACTTCTAAGGAGTTCGCTCCCGGCAATTGGTATATGGCAATAGCCGCCGTTTGTTTATTTTTTTGCAAAGAAGTCATGTTGTAACTGCTACTGCCCAGATCAATTGTCGCAACATCTTTCAATCTTAAATAACTACCGTCCGGCATTGTTCTTAAAACGATATTTCCAAACTCTTCGGGCGTTTTTAAACGGCCTGCCGAATTTAATGTAAATTGGAACGCTTCGTCCGTATTTACAGGAGGTTGCCCTACACTGCCGGCAGAAACTTCCAGATTTTGGTTTTGAATAGAATTGTAAACATCTGCCGGAGTAAGCTGACGTATACGCATAGCGTCCGGATCTAACCATACACGCATACTGTAATTATCTGCACCGAATACAGTAACGCCCCCTACACCTTTTAACCGGGTCAGTTCATCGGTCAAATTTAATTTCGCGTAATTGGAAAGGTAAAGCCCATTATATAATTCCGGTTTATCAGACAATAACGAAAGCATCATTACAATATTGGTAGATTGTTTTTGTGTCGTAATTCCTTGATTTATGACTTCCTGAGGCAAACTGCTTTCGGCTATCGCTACCCGATTCTGAACCATGACAGTAGCCATGTCTATATCTGTTCCTACTTCAAAAGTTACGGTCAAATTATATTGTCCGGAACTGGACGACGATGAATTCATATACAACATTCCATCTACACCGTTTACCTGTTCTTCTATGGGTGCGCCTACCGTTTGGGCTACGATTTCCGCGCTTGCTCCGGGATAAACTGCCGTAACTTGTACCGTAGGCGGAGTAATTTCCGGAAATTGCGCTATCGGCAACGTTTCCATTGTTACTAACCCTGCTATTATCATTAATATGGCTATAACAGTGGCAAAAATCGGTCTGGTAATAAAGAATTTAGACACAGCTTTATGTTTAAATCGTTAATAATTATCATTTGTTTTGCAGTACAGGGGTAATAATCATTCCGTCATGAACTTTAAGTAATGCAGACGTTACATACATTTCATCAGGAGATAGACCTTTTGTAACTAAACGTAATGAATCTTCCACAATCTGTCCCGTTTCTATATGGCGATACCTCACTTTGCTTGAATCGCCTACCACATAAATAAATTTTCCAGCTTGGTCTGTCCCAATAGAAGCGTCTCTAATAAGAACCGCCGATTTCTGCTCGTCGTATGGGAGCTTTACGGTTACATACAATCCGCTTTTTAAGTCTCCTTTCGGATTTTCTATTTCGGCGCGTAAGTTCAATGTTCCGGTAGATAACTCTATATTGGGAGAAACGTAATTTAATTTACCGAAATATCCCGAAAACAAACCTCCACGAGTATAAACTTCAACTGATTCAGGAACATTGTTTATTTTCATTTGCAAATATTGATTGTCTTCTATGTTGAAATAAGCATACATCTTGGTATCTTTGTATAAAGAAGCCAATTGTACAGCTTGCACCGCTCCGTTAATATATGCGCCGACATCGTACATATTACGAGAGATATGACCTGTAAAAGGCGCTCGAATATAACAATAACTCAGATTTTTACGAGCGGTAGCCAACTGAGCTTCCGCATTCTTTACATTCGCTTTCGCTTGATCTAAATTCGTTTCCGATCGTACTAATTCTATCTGACTTACGGCATCGCTTTTAGCCGCTTCTTTCATCCGAGCGAAATTATTCGTAGCGTAATCAAGTTGTGCGTTCGCTGTTTTCAAGGCCGCTTCCGCTTGTGTAACAGCTTCTTTATACTGTGATGGTTCTATTACAAACAGTAACTGCCCCTCTTTAACTAATGCTCCGGATACGTATAAAATCTGTTCTAAATAACCGTTGACCCGAGCTACTAAGTTTACTGTCTGCTCTGACGACAAATATCCGGGATATTCTTTATACAAAACAACGTCTCTTATTATCGGCTTAGTTACGCTGATTGCCGGCGCAGACATTTTAGGGCGTACATCGTTTTTTTTACACGATACCCATACGGCAGAAAAAAAGAGACAACATCCCGCCCAATATTTTACAGATGAAAATTGAATCATATCACTTGCTTATTAATCATTATTTACAATCCATCCGCCCCCTAACGATTTATACAACTGTATAAGGGCTGACAATGCGTTTCCTTGCGCAGAAACAAGAGAATTTTCATATCCGAACAACGAACGTTGAGCATCGAGTACATTTTGAAAAGGAGTCAGCCCTTCTTTATACAAACGCAGCGAAAGTTTTAATGTTTCTTCTCCCTGATATACGACTTCTTTCAACATCGTTTCTTCTTCAATGGCAGAGGTGTATGAGCTCATGGCGTTTTCAACCTCCTGAACTGCCGTCAGCACGATTTCATTAAATTGCAGAATATTGGCATCCAATTGTTCGCGGGCGGCATTTGTTGCCTGTACAAGTTGTGTCCCTTGAAACAAAGTCCACGTTATAGTAGGAGCTATTTGATAGGTCAGGCTATTATGATTAAAAAATTTGTTCGATTCATGAGAAGAAAATCCCACACTACCTTTTAAATAAAACTTCGGGAACCAATCTGATTTAGATGCGCCCACTAATGCGGCAGAAGAAGCGACATTACGTTCTGCGCTCCGGATATCCGGTCTTTGCCTAAGTAAATCGGCCGGAATGCCAACTGCAATACCTTGTATATGCAACGGTAACGGCCGTATTACGGACAGATGCTCTTTCAGTTCATCGGGAAACAACCCGAGCAACAAGGCAAGAGTATTTATTGATTGCTCTATACCCGTCCGGATAGACGGTAAAGTTGATCGTGTATTGTAATAGACGCTTTTCGCTTGCGAAACGTCCAATTGAGAAACTAAACCGCTATTGTAGCGGGCTTCGGTTATACCCAAAATCACTTTTTGAGAAGCGATATTTTTTTCCGCCACTTGATATTGATGTTGTAACGTACGCAATGTAGCGTAAGTATCGGCCACTTGCGCGCAAAGAGAAACCATCGCCGCATTATATTCGTCTTGCGATGCCGCATAAAGTTCTTTTTTCGACTTTACCCTATTGCGTATGCTACCAAAAACGTCTATCTCCCAATTCGTGGATAATTCGGCAGTTCCATATTCCGTTTTTTCTGTTGGTATCGGTACGGTTTGCGATGTTGTCGTACCGCTGTTTTTCATTTTTATCCATCCTCCCGACAATTGTATAACGGGGGCATATTGGCCTTGCTGTATACGAAGTTGCGCTTTGGCCATGCGAATACGCTTTTCTGCTATCAACAAATCGTTATTATTCGATACGGCTATTATCATCAGCGAATCTAACGTAGAATCTTCGAATGTTTTCCACCAATTGTCATATATCGGAAGTTTTTGCACGTAACTGCTATCTTCGTGCCAAGACACGGGCAAGTCTTCGTCGGCATATTTCTGCGGACGCTGCGACATGCCGGAAAAAGGCATACCCATACCCAAACACAAAGCACAACAACAGAGCCAATTATATTTCATGTTTTTTGAAATTTATTCCATTGATTATAACAATTCCACTATTGCTTTGTTTAAAAAATCGTGTGGAATAAATTTTATCTCGATATAAAATAATTATCTTTATAACCTCAAATACAACCCGGAATACGAGAGTATTATAAACCGTTTTTTCCGATTTACAATAAATGTTTTATTAAATAACGCAACACCTATATGAACAATTTTACATTTGAAAATCCGACAAAATTAATTTTCGGCAAAGGTTCTATCGCCCGGCTCGCTACCGAGATAGAAAAAAACAGACGGATATTAATATGTTTCGGCGGCGGAAGCGCTAAGCGTAACGGCGTATATCAACAGGTAAAAGAGGCTTTAAAAGACCATTATACATTAGAGTTTTGGGGTATCGAACCGAATCCCGACTACGATACGGCCATGAAAGCTGTTGAATTGGCACGAACAAATCAAATAGATTTTCTTCTTGCCGTAGGCGGAGGGTCGGTTATAGACGCCGTTAAATTTATAGCCCATGCCATTCCTTATGAAGGCGATGCGTGGGATCTGATAAAGGACAATTCGCTTATTTGCCGTTCCACGCCTTTGGCTACCGTGCTTACGTTGCCCGCTACGGGTTCCGAGATGAATCATCGGGGCGTATTATCTCGTCGCAGCACTCTCGAAAAAGTGTCGTTCATTACGCCTTACTCTTTTCCCGTATTTTCCATTCTCGACCCCGAAACGGCTTATAGCCTACCCCAACGGCAATTATCGAACGGGGTGGTAGACGCTTTTATGCACACAATGGAACAATATATGACCTACCCCGACCATAATATTTTAATGGACCGTTGGGCAGAAGGGTTATTAATGTCTCTTATTGAAACGGGTGAGCGAATAATGTCGCAACATCACGATTACGACACAATGGCTAATTTTATGCTGTGCGCTTCTATGGCGTTGAACGGGTTTGCCGGTATGGGGGTTCCGCAAGATTGGGCGACGCACCGTATCGGATATGAACTTACTATTTTGTTCGGATTAGATCATGCTCAAACGCTGGCTGTAATCTATCCGGCCTTATTACGAGTATTGAAAAAACATAAACGGGATAAATTGGCGCAGTATGCAGAACGGGTATGGAATGTGCATACCGGATCGACCGATGAAAAAGCCGATATTGCCATTGAAAAAACCGAATCGTTTTTCAGGCAAATGGGTTTACGTACCCGCATGAGCGAATATGAGATTCCGGCCGAAGCCGTAGATATTATTTACAACCGCATTAAAACACGTGGGGTAAGTTATGGAGAAAACTTGCTTGTAACCCCCGAAGTAGCCCGAGAAATATATAAAAACGCTTTATAACTTATTTCCCATACAGGGTTTATCTATTAAAACAAGCCCTCTATAAACGATTGTGCTATTTATAGAGGGTTTTGTTTATATGGCTCGTATTAGGGCATTCTCTAATAAATAGCCGAAACTTATAGGAGAAAGCCTATTTTAGGCGATTCAATGCTATTTCCAATTGCTTTCCCGCCTTTTTAATTATTTTCGCCGTTTCGTTTTCAGACTTATCTACCCTCTCCGATATTTGTTTAACAGATAATTCTGCCATATACAAAACATAGACGCTGCGGCATTCTTTATCTAATTGCTCTACGGCTTGCAAAATATCGGCCAGACTGTAACCGGTTGTCGGTATTTTATCTTCGCAAACGTCCGAACGCAATTCATAATGAGGCGTATTTTTATCCGGTTGTTCGGAATATTCTCTTTTCAATGCGGTTTTGTCCGGAATAAAAATTTTGCGAATAATATCTTTTTTTACGAACTTTATGAAATAATTGGATGTTATTCTCGTAAAGATAGAAAACTCATTACTGCAATTAGTATCAAATACATATTGATAACGATTTGATTGATTGAATATTCCCAGTAATTGATAGAGTAAAGACAGCATACATCGACAGATTTTTATTCTTTAATATATAATAAAGCCTCTGCCGGAGAAAAGTTGCCAACTTTTTTTATTTCACGTAGAAATTTTAGGGGCAGAGGCTTTTTAATTGCCTCGTCCGTTTCTACGTGATTTTTTATTTAAAAAAAGTTTGGCAGGGACAAATGTAGAACTTTTTCGTTTATTCCAAAAATTTGATTATGTTTTTATTTAGAGAAATATTTTTTATATAGAAAAATAGCAGTATATTGGTTTTCAGAACACATAAAACATCTGCTTTTTTATTTTGCAACTTTATTTGTGCTCAAAAAGTTTCCTATACAAGAAACTTTTAATATATTTGCGGTATGAATACGAACTTGCGGAAAATAGGAGAACTTTTGTCCCAGTGCCGGAAAAGCAAGGGTCTGACTCAGGAAGAGGTCGGAACAATGATCGGTGTCCGAAAAGCGATGATTTCCAAAGTAGAAAACGGCCTGTGCATTAACATCAATACGATTAATCGCTTTGCGGAAGCATTGGGTGTAGAACCGGTAGTCGGTTTGAAACCCAAAAAGAAAGCGAACAAAGAACTGATTGATTACGTAATGACGGTCATCATCGAGTTTGCCCGCCGACACAGTATGACCATTCGGGAGGCGAGCAATTACATCGGGCGTTTCAAAGGTTTCGATTTCCTTACCGAATTTTACGACGTTGAACACACCCTCTCTTTCAACGACTGTGTAGACGACCTGACTGTTGTCTGCCAAAACAACGGAGGGACATTGAAATGATATTGTATCACGGCTCAAATACGGTTATCGACGGCATCGATCTCGGCAAATGCCGCCCGTATAAGGACTTCGGCAAAGGTTTTTATCTTACCGACATCGAAGAACAAGCCCGGAGAATGGCCGAGAGAACAGCTCGGATGTTCAAGGGCGAACCTGTCCTGACAAAGTTTGAATTCAACTTGAAAGAGGCTCAGGCAAGCGAACTGAAAATTAAAATCTTCGATGCGCCCGACCGGGAATGGGCTCGGTTTGTTATGGATAACCGGGATATGAACACCGTTCAGCCTTGTCACGATTACGATATTGTTATCGGCCCGGTTGCCGATGATACTATTGCCCGTTTACTACGATTATATACAGAAAATTTCATTGATGAAGAGCAACTGTTACGCGAACTGACATTCTCGAAAGTCACTTCGCAATATTGTTTTCTTTCGGAGGCGGCGATTAAAATGCTGAAACAACTATGAACACCAATACCGCAAGATTTCTTTTCGAAGGCATATCCGCCGACGTGGTTCGCTATTTAGTAGAACGCAACGACATGGATTTACAGGAGGCTATCTCCACGTTCCACAACTCGGAAACATTCGCCCGATTGGAAGACTTTTCTACCGGTCTGTATATAGAAAGTCCGGCTTATATCTACGATTTACTGATTTCAGAATTGAAAAACGGGAAACTGATACCGTAAAATCCTGCCAATGTTCTACGTCGTCGTATCCGCGTCCTCTCGCAGCAGAAGTATAAACCCCACTATTTCCTCCGAAATTATTAAACGGAATTTATTAAGAATAGCCGAAACTTATAGCGGAATGTCTATTTTAAGCGGCTCAATGCCGTTTCCAATTGCTTTCCCGCTTTCTTGATTATTTTCTCCGTTTCGTTTTCAGGCGTATTTACCCTTTCAGATATTTGTCTAACAGACAGTCCCGCCATATACAAAACATAGACGCTGCGGCATTCTTTATCTAACTGCTCTACGGCTTGCAGAATATCGGCC
>JAFUKV010000107.1 GCA_017467745.1 Bacteroidaceae bacterium
CTCTGAAAAATGTATATTATAAATCGGAAACTACCTTACCGTACAAAGCCGACTTAGAAGCGGAAAACGGTTATATTATAGGAGGTGAAGTCTCAGACGTGGCAATAGAATACGGATTAAAATTTCATGTAGACTGGCTACGAGGACAAAAAACAGGCTTTTTTGTCGACCAACGAGAAAACAGGGTTTTGCTTGAACGCTATGCTTCCGGTCGTTCGGTGTTGAATATGTTCTGCTACACGGGAGGGTTTTCATTTTATGCCATGCGCGGAGGAGCCAAATGTGTACACTCGGTTGACAGTTCAGCCAAAGCGATAGATTTGACAAATAAGAATGTCGCTTTAAACTTCGGTAACGATCCTCGTCATCAGGCATTTGCCGAAGACGCTTTTAAATATCTCGACCGGATGGGCGACCAATATGACTTGATAATATTAGATCCTCCGGCATTCGCCAAACATAAAAAAGTATTGCACAATGCGCTACAAGGATATCGCAAATTAAATGCAAAGGCTTTTGAAAAGATAAAACCCGGAGGCATTTTATTTACGTTCTCTTGTTCGCAGGTAGTTAATAAAGAAAATTTCAGGTTGACGGTATTCAGCGCAGCCGCGCAATCCGGCAGGAAAGTGCGCATCATACATCAATTAACGCAGCCGGCCGATCATCCTATCAATATTTACCACCCCGAAGGAGAATATCTGAAAGGCTTGGTTCTATACGTAGAATAAAATAACGATAAACACAGACGAGGCTGCGCCGTAAAATTTTTAATTACGATACAGCCTCGTCTGTTTTCTTAGTACTTCAATCAAAGTAAATTTTTCCTTTCGGTAATCTCTGCATCTGTCATGGTATAACCATTAAGACTTCCTTCTTTGGCCTGTATACAAATATAACACATAGGTGTCTCAGAAGTACATTTAAGATTACGGTCGCAGTTTGTCGAAACACGAATAACCGAACCTTCGGCTATATCGAATATTTCATCATTCACCTGAAACTTTCCGGAACCCGAAAGGATAATGTAGTTTTCCTCATTTTCTTTGTGACTGTGAAAAAAAGGAACTGCGGCTCCATTCGACAGTGTTCCGAATGAAATTTCACAAGACGTGGAACCTGTAATATCTTTTACGAATTGTTTACCTTCAAAGCTGCATAGACTGCCAACTGAGGTATGAGCGAATTTATCGCCTTTGTTCAGAATTTTAACTTCGTCCATAGAATATATTTTTAAAAAATTTAGGTTCATCGGAGCATCGAGATAACTCCAATATGACGGCATATTCTACGTTACATCAAAAAACAATTGCCTCATCAATAGAAACATCGCCAGCGTTAATAAAACAATCAAATTGTTCTATTACCCGTTTATTGGTATCGGTTTCTGAAACGGTTTTCATATTCGGAAAATCTGAGTTACCTGATGCTTTATTTTTATCGCAAAAATAATACATCACTGATACCGTGTCAAGTAGGCACAAAAACGTATGTTAGTTACCTTGTAGAAACCATTATTGAGTATCAAAAAATTGTAGATGTATTTTTTTATTTTGTTAATAAAATTTCTTTTGATTACTTTTGTAACCTAACTGAATTTTAGTGCCTTATGAATAGAAAAACAATACAAGACGCTATTTTCCCCGGATGCCCAATCCGCAATATACTCTCTCGCATTTGCGATAAATGGTCATTACTTACTCTCTATGCGCTCGAATGCACTAACGGTAAGCCTCTACGATTTAAACAAATTCAACGTGAAATTCCCGACATCTCTCAAAAAATGCTAACCACTACCCTACGCACGCTCGAAGAAGACGGACTTGTATCAAGAAAGATTTTTGCAGAAGTTCCTCCTCGTGTCGAATATTCCCTAACACAAAGAGCCTATACGCTATTCCCTCACATATACTCTCTCATCGGTTGGGCGATAGAAAATTTCGATAATGTAATGGCCGATCGCCAACAGTCTACGACAGACTCATAATAAACACATTTTCTTCGTGTGCTGTCAACCCATATCAAAAAATTTAAAGCAAACCGATAAAACGAAGGATAAAGAACGTCTGCAAATCAATTTAAGAGAACTATCTTGCAATACCCCTAAATTTTACTTAATACAAGTCCCCAACAATATATTAAACTATAAACCAGCCAAACCTCCCCCAACTCGAAACAAATTGGCCTTTAATCATACTTAGAAAAATTTCTCTCAGAACGCTTCACTTTACATTTATAAGAGTAAAAAACTCAAAGGCAAACAGTCCTTTATTTTTTTTCGTCAGAAGATGTTACATTTTCTATTGCTTGTGCAACAATCTCCTCGTGAGAGAACCGATTAGCATAGCTGGTATAATCATGCGGATGATGTACATAGGTTGGATCTAAAAACAACGGACTCGAAATAATATGGTCGGCCGAACTCCTATTACAACAAAATACAATATTTTCTACACTGGCCAGACGGGTCAGCGCCTTAACATCCGTATCGTGCGGTTGTAACGTCATAGGGTCAGTAAAGAAAAACAGATAATCTATATCTCCTGCTACAATATGTGAGCCCATTTGTTGGTCTCCTCCTAAGGGACCAGACTTTAACAATGTAAAATCCCACTCAACCTCAGGATGTTTTTTCTGTAAGGCCTCTTTGATTATCGTACCCGTAGTTCCCGTTGCGTAAAATTTATGTCCTTTTAATTTTTCAGAATTATATAAAGTCCACTCCGTAAGTTCCTGTTTCATAGCATCGTGTGCAACCAGTCCGATTTTTCTTCTAATTTTTCCCATAATTCATTTATAAATAATGTATCGCGTCAAAGATACACATTTATATTTCAATATGTATCCCATAAATCAAGTATTAGCAATCCCGTCCTGAATCTATACCCATAAAAAGAAAAAAAGGCTCAATATAATGCAGATTTAGAGTTACTGGTACTATCTTCCAGTTACAAGATATCCTCGATAACTTATAGAATTTATATAGTAGTACAAGCTCCCAAACATAAAAAAATGACTTTCATCTAAACATTCAATATACAGAGCCTCTGTAATCGGGAAAAAAATGAGAACCTATATTAATTAGGTTCTCTTCTAATATTAATTTACAAAAAGATGTATGGATAAAAATTTTCTTATTACATATTCATACCACCGCATACATGTATAACTTGTCCGGTAACATACGAAGCCAAATCAGAAGCAAGGAATGTACAAACATTTGCCACATCTTCCGGAGTTCCTCCACGTTTCAACGGAATTTGGGCTGCCCATTCTTTACGAACTTCTTCGGATAATTGGTGAGTCATTTCCGTAATAATAAATCCCGGAGCAATGCAATTTGCCCGTATTCCTCTTGAACCTAACTCCTTAGCGATAGATTTAGCTAAACCAATCATACCGGCTTTCGATGCAGAGTAGTTTGTTTGTCCGGCATTTCCAGATACCCCTACAACAGAACTCATATTAATAATACTGCCCGATTTTTGACGCATCATAACTGGGGTACATGCGTGGATAAAATTAAAGGCCGATTTCAAGTTTACATTAATAACCATATCCCATTGAGCTTCGCTCATACGCATCATCAATCCGTCGCGAGTAATACCGGCATTGTTTACCAATATATCTATTCTACCAAAATCTTTGGCAATTTCTTCCACTACTTTATGAGTATCTTCAAAATTTGCGGCATTCGAAGCATATCCTTTTACTTTCACCCCAAATGCAGCGATTTCCGCTTCGGTTGCTTTGGCATTATCATCTATTGCCAAATCTGTAAATGCTATATTAGCGCCTTCTTGGGCAAATTTTATTGCAATAGCTTTTCCGATACCGCGTGCGGCTCCGGTTATGATAGCAACCTTTCCTTCTAATAATTTCATAATAAATTTATTATTTTAAGTGTAACTTCTTAGAATCGAACAAGAAAACCTCCGCTTGAATAGCCACCTCCAAATACCGTCAGAGCTACCAAATCACCTTTCTTCATTTTGTCCCAATTTTGCGATAATACAAGAGCGGCACTGGCAGAACCGGTATTTCCCAATTCTTGTATATTATTTAAGAAACGTTCCATTGGCACGTCCAACTGATGCTGAACATTGGCTACAATACGCAAATTAGCTTGATGACAAATAATATAAGTAAGATCCTGTACGGTCAAATTATTTTTTTGAGTAAGTGAATTCAATACTTCACACATATATTTGCAAGCATGAATAAACACATCCTTTCCATAAGACATAGTAATTCCTGTTGTTTTAGGGCGCAAACTAACACCCTCCGGTCCCTTGCCTACATGGCCTAATCCTCGCGTAAAAATATCCAGAATTTCCGGTTCCCCTTCTTTCTGTCTATCTTTCGATACGAATAGCGCAACAGCGGCATCACCCCATAAATGTCCCGCCTTCGGATCGGTTTCATTACTGTATACCGTGTTGTGTTCAGAACAAATTATAAGGGCTTTACTTGCTTTTCCCATAGCAAAATACCCTTCTATAATTTCAAGTCCATTGGCAAAAGACGAACATGCAGATGATGCGTAAACAGCTTTTGCATTCGACATATTAAATTCACGCTGAGCAATATGCGCCAATGTTCCTACGGTATCGATAGGCGAATAACTGGATGCAACAATTAAGTCAACCTCTTCTATCGGATAAGGCAATCCCGGTATAGCATTTTTAATAGCTTCCAACCCCATTGTATGGGCATCTTCACCTTCTGCTGCCCGAGAACGGGTACTAATACCTGTACGTTGTAAAATCCATTCGCTTGTTAAACCGTTGAGGTTGAAAAAATAATCATTTCCTATTCTTAAAGATGGTACGTAATGTCCTTGTGCATTAATAAACATAGTGTTATAATATTGCGGGTTATTGTTTTTTTATCCCGTTCAGAATAAAATTCATTATGTAATTTTTTAACGAAGATTTATCTATTTTCGATTCATTGAAATGACCTTTTATATAGGGTACATCCAACCCTTTCAAAGCATAATGTACGATAGAAGCTGTAATACTGGTGTTTGTTATGGCGAATACGTTTTTATTCACACCTTCGTCCAATATACCTTTTATCAATTGTATTTCTCTTAAATCCATATATTTACGGGCTTGTTCAACTTTCCAGATATCTCTAAAAAATTCGGCTCTCAACGTTCCGTTACGTAATACGGCCTCTTTCATCGCCTCCATACGAGCATAGATATAATTCACCAATTTCTTCTCGGGAGACAAATCTTGATCTGCCATCTCTTGGAGAGAGCGTAGAATGTGATCTAATTCCGACTCTACAACCGCCCAATAAACCTCGTTCTTGCTTTTAAAATATGTGTATAATGTTCTACGGCCTTTTTGCGATGCTAATGCAATATCGTTCATCGTTGTATTTTCTACTCCTGATTTGGCAAATAATTGCCGCGCGACATCAATTAACATTTCTCGTGTCTTTGACATTGTATGCACATTTCTTTTAAAACTGTGCGAAGATAGCAATTATATCTTAACGATGCAAAAAATACCCCTATATTATAATATATATGTACAATATGATTACTAACTGAAAAATAAACAGATTGTATCTCATTAATACAGCCAATTACCACAGGCATGACAACTTCTTTTTTAGAATAAAATTGAAACTTTACTATTTTACTTATTACTTTTTTTATAAAGACTATGACATTCAAAAAGATTCTGACATTAATCAAAAAAAGATCTTTATTTTTAACTACATCTATTTCTAATTCTGCACAAACTAAAATTGTAGTCCTTTATCATTAAGTTGAATACATATTATAAAATAAAGTCCTAATATTGTTCTATTATCCATAATTACATATCCATCTATAAATACCAGACAAGCATAACTAAATTCCACTATTCAAAAAAAACGCCACAATATTATAAAAAAAGAATGAAATAATTTGGAGATATAAATTTTAGTTGTACCTTTGCAAATGAAAATCGCGGGGTGGAGCAGTGGTAGCTCGTTGGGCTCATAACCCAAAGGTCGTCAGTTCGAGTCTGGCTCCCGCAACAAGAAAGGAGAACTTTTTAAGTTCTCCTTTTTCATTTCTTACCTACCATAACGCAAAACATAGTACAACACTATCAACTCCCAAATCCGCCTTCTACTTATAAACAACACCAGAAAATATATCTAAGAACCTCCCCAATTAACAATAAATTTAATGTCAATCAAGAATATGTATATAGACATATTCTGTAAAGAATTGATAATAAACACTTTCATCACCCACAAAACATTTAAAATAATATAGAGAAAAGAAACACTAAAATTTTAATAAAAAAGAGACTTTTAAAGTTCACAACAAACAATCCTCAGAAATAATATTTTTCTCCAATAAAAAATCAAGTAATAAAAAAGGCCTATCTGATTACAGATAGGCCTTAGTAATAAAACTAATAAGGAGGGGTGAAAGACGGGGGTCGAACCCGCGACCTTCGGAACCACAATCCGACGCTCTAACCAACTGAGCTACATTCACCATTTTGAAATGCGTTGCAAAGATACTGCTATTTTTTAATTATGCAAACAACGACTTCTATTTTTTACAAAAAAATTCGTTCTTTTTGAACTTCTACCATTCTCAACGTTTTATAAAGCAAATCGGAATATGACGCCAAACATCTCCCAAACAACTGACCTTTTCTAATCATTACTTCTCCAACTTAGCTATACCTCGTAGATTCTCGTTACAACCTCCGTAAAAACAAGCATTCCTCAAAATACCATTTTCTGCTTCAACATCTATCTGAATACCATACGTTTATAACCAATTTAGCGTTTCGTATTTTCTGCCATTTTATTGTTTACTTTCGCTTTAACGATTTAGTAGGGCTCTCGCCATATTGATCTTTGTAACATTTGGCAAAATACGAAGGAGAGGCAAAACCTACTTCATAGCATATTTCCGAAACACTCATATCCGACGAAGATAGTAACCTTGATGCCCGTTTCAGTCTCACCATACGAAGATATTCGTTCGGAGAAAAATTCGTTAATGTTTTTACTTTTCGATACAATTGTACCCTACTCAATCCCATGTTTTTACCCAGATCCTCTATATTCAGCGCCGAATCGGACATATTTTCTTCTATCAAACTTTTAAATTTACGGATAAACTCTTTATCCATATCGCACAATACAGGTCTTGGCTCAACTGCCAACAATTCATTTTGCGGCAAGCACAAACGTTTACGCCCCTCTATCAGATTTTGTATTCGAGTTTCTAAAACCTTCAAATTAAACGGTTTTGCCATAAACGAATCCGCTCCGCTCAAAAAACCATCTATCCGCTGCTCGTCTTGATTGCAAGCTGTCAATAAAATCACCGGAATATGGCAAGTCTGCATCTCTTTTTTCAGTCGTTTACAACACTCTATACCGTCCATCTCCGGCATCATAATATCCGAGATTATTACATCCGGAATATACTTCATTGCCATTCTAAATCCCGATAAACCATTTTCCGCCTCTATAACAGTATAACGTGAACACAACGATCTTTTAACATAAGAACGAATATCGGCGTTATCATCTATTATCAATACCGACTCTTTTGCAGAATCGAACACAACGTCATCTTCCAATTCATCCGTACTATCCGGAACACACACCTCATACGTGTTTTCTTCGGGTTGTATTTCAGATTTCCCCCAATACTCCGTTTCTTTCAAATCGGACGGAAGCATTACAGAAAAAACCGTACCTTTACCCTCGTTACTCTCCACATCTATCTCTCCTCCATGCAGCTCTACAAAAGCTTTTACCAAAGCCAAACCAATACCCGAACCGGAAAAATGGGTATCTATTCTATAAAACCGATCGAAGATATTCCGAATATGTTCAGGCGAAATACCGATACCCGTATCAGACAGATAAATGCAGAAAAACGGTTGTCCGTTTTTCTCCGTTTGAGAAAGGCGAACTTTTATTTTCCCATTCTCCGGAGTAAATTTCACCGCATTCGATAACAGATTGAAATAAACACGTTCTATTTTTTCTTTATCGCATACAAAAAACCACTGATTGTCGGGGACATTCTCGGCTTCGAATTCAAACTTTATAAATTTTCTATGTAATATCGGCAAAAAAGCATGTGTCCATTCTTCGACAGATTCCTTTAAATTGCAGCGAGACAAATGCAACTCCTGCTTTCCGTTTTCGTATTTACGAAACTCCAATATCTGGTTTACTAACCGTAATAAGATGGTTACATTCTTCTTAACTATCTGCAAAAGGCCTCGTTGTTCTCTATTCAAATCTTTATCTTGCAGCAACTGGTTGACCGGATCGGACACCAATGTCAACGGTGTACGGAAATCATGCGAGACATTCGTAAAAAACATCAATTTAGCATGAGTAGCTTCTTCTAACTTTTTAGAAAGGCTTACCAACTGATCACGCTGCTGCTCTAATTGCTCTTTTTGTAATGTTATTTCTTCGTTCCGCTTAGAAAGCGTCTCATTCATCCGATGCTGCAAACGGAGAGATTTCCGCAAAACAATGGCCATAATAGCGAATAAGCATAAAAAAGAGACACATCCATACAAAATTATTCGCTGATTGGCATAACGTGCTAACGATTCTCCTATTTTGTCTGAAAGTACTTCCATTTTTTCATCCTGCAACAAAATCTGCTCGCTTTGCATTTTCATCAAACGAGCATTTGTCTTATCTACCAACGCAGTATTTAAAATCGTCTCTCTCGGCACCGGATCATGTCGCAAAATATCCATCGCTATCTGCATTACCTTATCTCCCCCCGTCGGATAAATAAATGTCGCGTCTAACTCTCCATTAAGCACTAAATCTATTCCCATATCTTTTCCCGGCAACGCATCTATGCCAACAAACCGTATTCCCTCACGAGCAATTTTTTGCGCCGCCTTACGAGCTCCCACTGCCATCCTGTCATTTTGCGAAAATATGACATCTACATGAGAAAAACAACCTAATATAGAATCGGCCTTATACTCTGCATCCTGACGTCTCCACCCTGCATCTACACTTGCTAACAATTGTATATCTGGGGCTTTTCCAATCGCTTCTAAAAAACCGAGATGACGTTCAAATGCAGGCGAAGAACTTTTCAATCCGGTTAGCTCCAATACCGCCCCTTTTCCCTTCAATATCGACACGATATATTCTCCTGCCGTTTTCCCTATCTCATAATTATCTGCGCCTATAAACGCAGAATATTTATCCGATAAGATTTTCCTATCGACAACTATTACCGGAATCCCTGATTCGAAAGC
>JAFUKV010000016.1 GCA_017467745.1 Bacteroidaceae bacterium
GGGTAACACCAATACTTTGTATTGCGTTCCGTGAGGCAAAGTAAGCAAACCGTCTTTTACCGTCATATCACGTTTTATAACCTCTGCATTGATATAATCGAACTGATAACCTGCCGGTAACGCCGGATCGGTTACACCGGTCATTTTCGGAGCGTCTTCGCCTATAAAATAAGCCACATCAGCTACATTCAGACCTTGTTGCAGCATAAAGTTACAACGTTTCAGATATAATGTAAACAAATCAAGTTGAGAGAACCATGTGTTATTCCGATTAAATTCATTTCCGAACCAAGCGTTCACGCCGGGCTTCTTACCTTCTGCCTGCTGCGATATATACACATGTAATAACGTATTGTTTATACCTTCGGAAAAGAAACGATCTCCCCGTTGTTTCATCAATGCCGGATAACGAACGAAAGGCGTCCCGCCACACGTAAACGATTCGGCAGAAACTTTACTCTTTCCATAAATATGAGCACACGAAGAAGCCGCCCGGTTCTCAATATTACCTAAGTCTCCTTCACTCCAAAACTCGCCCGAAACTTCATCGGACTGTCCGCCGTATTGCAAAAACTCACCGGGAAATCCCCAATGCCCATAGTTCTCCAACCATGTAGTGAAACCGTCTTTATGCGCCAATTCTCGTAAAGCGCCAATATGATCGTAAGACAACCGATCGGCCATCATACGACGTACATCCCACAAAAAACGGTCAGACTTATCTTGACTTTCTACCACTACTCCGCTATAAACCGGTAAGAACGGTTTCGGATCGTAACCATATCTATTCTGAAAATCTTCAAAGAAGTCATCGCCAAAATTCTGGCCGCCTTTTTCATAACTATCCGCAACAATTACTTTCCAAGCCTTACGGTCTTCTGCCGGAATACGACGACAAAGTTCGCCTACAAATGCGTCATAATGCGTAGCTAAATGTTCTTGACTCCACTTATCGACTTCCAGACCTATTCCGTCTTCAATAGCCGGACCGTTTTCAACCCCAGTAGGTAACATACCGGTTCGCAATACAATCCAGTTGCCTTCCGGAACATCCCAAGTCAAGACATCTCCATTCAACTTATCCGAAATATCCAGCACCTTATCTGCCCGAACAACCAGCGATTCATCGCCCGGTTCATCTTGAACCGCCCACATATAATCATGCCAATAAGGCAGCGGTGTCTGGTGCATTTTTGCCAATGACTTTTCAGAATAACGCTCTACCAAAGGTACGGCAGATAATTCCAGTTCTCTAATACCGCTTCCGGGAGTTATACTTTTAAATACAAATCTGAAAGACTTTCCTTCGGTAGGCGGTACGGTTATCGTTATGGGAGCATACGGATCAAATCCTACTTCCTTACCGGCATTTGTACGATTGATGATAAAACTCTTTATATCCCGGTACGTTCCGTTTTCCTCTACCTGAATATCAACACTATTATTCATCCAATGCTCCGTAGGACGTACACGTACGCTACGCAACGTAAACGGCTTATTAGGAACGATGTCTATCGTGGCTTCTCCTTGATTGGAAAACTGCACAAACGTTTCGTTGTTTTCATCTATCATATTGCGAGCGTTCGGAACAGCAGGAGCTATAATACGCGCGTTTTGCACATTTAATACCGGATTCTCTATCATCGGAGCCGGATAAGCCAACACCTTAACATCCTGATATGCTCCCTCCGGCTTAGGCAAGGTTACGGAAACTTTCTGCCCTCCTTTTATTTCGGTACGAGTAGTAGCCAAATAGCGCATAGCCTGTTCCGGTTTCACCCAAGGACCTCCGGCTTGACTCCATCCCGGACAATTAAACATTCCTATATCTATTCCCAACTCCGTAGCGGTTTTCAACGCAGTATGTACAATGTCGTACCATTCGTCGGTAAACAAACGAACCGGACCGGTAGGCGTTTCCTGAGGCGTCAACCCTATATTGCCGATAAAGGCCCGGTTAATTCCGGCTTTTTTCATCGATTGCAGATCTTTTACCACACCTTCTTTCGATATATTTCCGGAAATCCAATACCAATAAACACTGGTATGAATCGTATCGGGCGGAACAATAAACCCAGTCTGCAATTGCTTGCCCGGTTCGTTGCACGATGCCAGAAACACCGCACACCCGACTACCGCCAACATTTTTCTTATTTTTTTATTCATCTCTTTTCCTGTAAAAATTTTCACTTTACAACCGCATATACAAATAAGCGATTTTACAGTATTTATGCAGTAAAATCGTTTGCTATCAATACGCTTTCTCGTATAATTCAACAATGTCCGCTATCGATGTATCACGAGGATTGCCTCCCGTACACACATCGTTATATGCCGCTACCGCAAGAGCCTGCAAATCTTCTTCTTTTACACCTATTTCATGTAACTTTTGAGGGATATTAATGCTGACAGAAAGAGCTTTTACTGCATCGATAGCAGCTTTTACACCTTCTTTAACTGACATTCCCGTAACATCTACCCCCATAGCTTTGGCAATATCTAAATATTTAGGAGCGGCGTCCGACTCAGCATTATACTCCATAACATACGGCAGCAACAGAGCATTCGCCACTCCGTGAGGCGTATCATAAAATGCGCCCAACGGGTGCGCCATAGAGTGAACTATACCCAAACCGACATTAGAAAAACCCATTCCGGCAATATACTGCGCTAACGCCATACCTTCGCGCGCCTCTTGATTCTGACCGTCGTCGACTGCATTTTTCAAATGTTTAGCAATCATCTCTATCGCTTTCAACTCAAACATATTAGTCATTTCCCATGCACCTTTGGTAATATATCCTTCAATGGCATGAGTAAGAGCATCCATACCGGTTGCAGCCGTCAGGCTTTTAGGCATAGAATACATCAATTCAGGGTCGACAATAGCCACAGTCGGTATATCATTAGGATCGACACATACCATTTTCTTTTTAGCGTCTTCATCTATAATAACATAATTGATAGTAACCTCTGCTGCCGTTCCCGCCGTTGTAGGCAATGCAAACGTAGGTACGGCACGATAACGGGTATCGACAGCTCCCTCTAATGATTTGACATCGGCAAATTTAGGATTATTCACTACGATACCGATACCTTTGGCCGTATCGATAGAAGAACCCCCTCCTAACGCAATAATAAAATCCGCCCCTGATTTTTTGAACGCTTCTACCCCCATCTGCACATTTTTTATGGTGGGATTAGCTTTTACATCGCTGTATATATCGAATGGAATAGCCGCATCGTTCAATACTTGCGAAATTTTATCGGCTACTCCGAATTTTATCAAATCCTTATCTGTCACAAAAAAAGCTTTTCTATAACCGCGTCGTTTTGCTTCGGTTGCTATTACCGAACGGCATCCAGCTCCGAAATAAGATGTTTCGTTCAATACAATTCTGTTCATAATGGAATCTATTTTATGAGGTTAATATTATTTCTTACATACAATTATAGTCGACTGCACCGGTTCCAAATTCAATTGTACCCGCGTATAATCTTCTCCATTCACGTTTACATGTTCAAAATGCTCTATTCGTTCGGTTTTTCCGGTGTACGGATTCCATACCGAAGGTGTAAGCGTACCGCGCAATTCTATCGGAGTATCTATTTCATCATCGCTTGAATTAGCGATAAAATAAATATCGGTTTCTCCCGATTTCCGGTGCAAATAAGACAATTCTCCTCGTCCGCTTTCAATACGACCTACATGAGGAAAACGAACATCTGCCTGCACTCCCAAACGGTCGAACGCCGAATGCAAAGCCTTATCTTCCGGCACAGCTATGAACAATGCTCGCCCGCCTTGCTCGTTCTCTTTAACCTGAGAATCTGACGTTGCCTCCAAAGCATCCACACCGAAAATATCTTTAACCAACGCTTGCACTTCGGCATCCCGTCCAATTTCCGACGACATGTACGGCAATTGCGTAGTAGCTAAAATCTTTCCACCTTGTTCGTAAAATAATTTCAATTTTTTCAAGGTTTCTGCCGACATCACCTTTCCGCCGGGCATTACAATTACTTTAAATGTTGTTGTTTCCTTTCCGGGAATTATTCGTTGAAGTACGCCTCCGGTTACATCATAATCATCCGTCGCCAGAAAATCAGGATGAACAAATACAAAATCCCGACGTATCTGGCGGGTAAATACATCACTTAAACGATAATAGTCTATCTCCGGCGAAATCCGATCGCCGAGCATGGAACCGTGTACTCTGAACGGATACCAACCTTGTAACGCTTTTATCGGATAAATAACAGCTACATCCGATGCCCGATATCCCTGTTGCAACATATACGAACAACGGGCTACGTAATCGCTATACGGTTTCAAATCATCTGCAATATCCGCATTATAGCCCGAAATCAACGGGAGTATAGTTACCGAATCCGGATGATACGAATACCACATTCCATGAGGAATAACTCTATTTACCCCACGAGTAAACAACTCCATGATAGCTCTGTACATTAAAGTTTTATCAAACTTTTCTCGGAAATTTCCATACGCTTCCGCCGCTGTTATATTACGTCCATAATAATCAGAAGCGGAACTTATCAAATTATATCCGGGACGACCATACGTATAACCGTGTATCATATCCATAAGCGGCTGTTGCATATGGCGATAGAATTTAAAAATATCGAAATGCGCATCAGGGCACGCTTCGTAATTAGCCGGCGGATGCCCCGTCAAATCCAAATTATGCTCTACGCACCACTCCGAAATCTTTTTTGGGAAACCTTCACCCAAAAGCTCTGCCCGCGTATTATGGAACGCAACGCGCGCAGAAGCCGTTTCCCGACCAATATCGTACCACAATGCAGGATAATACGATTCCGGTTCAAATTCATTTATTTCTTTAAACTTTTCATTCAATTTCGGAGTCCACCCCCACGCATGAAATACATATCCTACATCATCAATAAATACACGCTTAATGACATTCCCGAAATAAGGGGTTAAATGATCGGCATATTTTGCATACGTCAATCCTATAAACTTATCAATCGCCTCAGGATCCATAAAATCTACAACTCCGTCTCCGTCATTCACGCAAGTAAATAGCATTACCCGCCAAACACCCGATTGTGGAGTCCATTCCAAAACACCCTCTTTAACATCTGCCGTAAGATTAATTCTTTCCAATGTAGCTGTATCCATAGCAACGGCAGCCATTAACGTTCCTTGCGGAACAGTTAGTACGGCTTTCTTCCCTGCCGTTGTAATAACTTCTTGTTTATCTAACTTTTTACGCAAAAATTCGGGATAAAGTTGACGCATTTGCCCGCCGGCTATTCCACTGGGAAAGTCCTCGTCATCATACATAATCACCTCTTTTC
The DNA here is from genome assembly GCA_017467745.1 of Bacteroidaceae bacterium. GTDB lineage: Bacteria > Bacteroidota > Bacteroidia > Bacteroidales > CHK158-818 > Gallibacteroides. Next base: position 5,347 of record JAFUKV010000016.1, read on the forward strand.
CTGCTTCTTTCGATATTTCAAGAATATCTTTATAGCGATCGAAATACTCTTCCGACAAAAACTTCGGCGTTGTACCCGGCACAATTACAGAACTATTCTGCCAATTTGGACGGGGAGACACCGGCAATATGGCAACGCCCCCAAAACCAGACTCTTCATACGCTTTATCCAACTGCGTTTTTATCTCTTCACGTGTCAAGTGTCCATTCATATGCCAGAAAGGCATCGGATAATAGCTATTATCCGGTTTCCGAAATTCACCCTTTTTCGGTCCATCCACCGAACAAGAGCAAACAAACAATAAACTTAAACAAATTAGTTTACCAATTTTACACTTATACATTATTACTTATTTTTACCTTTAACAATATAAGTCCCAGAGGGTAGAACTACACGGTTTTTCTCCCATTTTCCACTAAAATTCTCTACCGATTCTATTTTACCCGGAAGCACAACTTCCGCTTCTGTTCCTTTGGGTACGATAACCGTTACACTCAGTTTATTCTTTTCACGTTTCACGTTCGTCTTTATCTCTCCATTCACCGACATCAACGTTGCAGACGCCTCTGTCAACGTTCCCATTTGAGGCTTTACCTGAAACTTGGCGAATCCCGGAGCAGTAGGACGTACCCCGCACACGCATTGAGAAAGAAGAGTCAACGGACCTCCGCTCCACGCATGATTTCCCGTACCTCCACAGAAACCCTCAGAGCCTAAGCCCCAACCTTCCCACAACGTTGTATAATAGGGATCATCTACCATTTTTTGATAACGTTTCTTCATACGTTCGAGAGCATATTCCGGATAATCCATTTGAAATAACGCTTCAAGCACATATTTCTCCATATATGGGCTGGCGTGCCACTCTTTTTGCAGCACTTTGCAGATTTTCGGATACTTATCCTTTGTTACCAATCCGGCAACTACCGCCATAGCCTGACCTCTATCATCGGTTTCACCTTGATAAGAGGGTGTACGATAAGCCGTTCCCGTCCAGAACCGAGCATCGAAATTATCCGCGATACGTTGCATCATCCGTTCATCTTCTTGCGCATCCGTTTGTTTATTCAACATTAAAGCAAATTCTCGCTCTGCTTTCAACGCCAGATAATACCATGATACAGTCATCAAGTCCAAATCAATATTTTCACCCCAATCGCCCCATGACCAATCACCATGTCTCGTTATAGGCATTCCATCGGAATCAACTTGCCAAACTTCATGCAAATAACGATGTAAACGGTCGTACACAACCGGAACAAATTCATCGTTTCCGCTATAATAATATTGTGTATAAAATCCGTAATGTCCCACCGAAGCTAACATTTGCAAAGGAAGTTCCCTACTCCAATTACCTGCCGGAACAGGAGCGAATATCGTACCATCCGGACGTTGCCAGTTCATCAATTCATATATGCCTTTTAACGCCAATCGGTGACTTTTGGGACAGAGCGCATAAAACGCCTCACCTAACTCGTTTACTTCATCGCCCCACCATTGCGCGCGTTCACGGTCAGGACAATCCATATACGTATCGCGCATAGTTACATATAGAGTACGTGCAGATTTTTGCCACAAACGGTTATAAAATTCATCATTACAAGAAAATGTACCTGCAAATTCCGTATTATAGCCCGTTTCACGATATTTTACGTCAAGCACTTTTACTCCTTCCGGAATAATATAACGCACTTCATGACCGTTCATCCAACCAAAACTTTCATATTCTTGAACACCATCACGGGTAATATACTCTGCACGAATATTCTCGGCTCCTCCACCTAAATAATGATCGGTAATCATACCTATCATTTTTCCTGCCGGAGCTTCTACTTTCAGATAAGGTGTAATATGGCAATTATATGGCAAAGCGCAGAACAGAGTGTCTCCTTTCGCCGACTTACGAATGGATTTATACTCCTGTATGCCATAATTTTTCCACATCGGGATAGGACGTTTTACCAATTTATTGAATGGAGCCGCCTCTGCCGCAACCAATTCGAACGCTGTTTCCAAATTTCCTTTAAATGAACTCAAATTCCAACCCTCTACATTCCGTCGCGCATCGAAACGGATATTCGATTCCGGCAAACGGAAATTAGGATGAGGAGCCTCCGTATCCATATAAGCATGATTCAGAGCTGTCTGCCATGTACGATTTGACAATATCTCTATCCCCTCGCCTTGGCAATCGAACAGTAAAGCCGCCCGCCCACTGCTCAAATGCGAGAATCCGTTTTGCCCGAAGTGCCATAACAATACGGCTATCGTGTTATCGCCTTTTTTCAGATACGGCGCAATATCCACCTCGTCATAATAAGTATCGGCAGGAGAAGGGCCTCTTTTCAGAGAACCTTCAAAAACTACCATTTCATCATTAATCCACAGCCAATATTTACTATCGGCCGCAATTTTCGCTATTAACTTTTCAGGAACTTTATCGATAGTCGCAACTTTACGAAACGACACCCACTCATTTGTAGCACTCTGCGCATGTTCAGAAGAAATCCACAAAGCCTTCCACTTTTCTTGCGATTCCGCTCGCAAAACGCTGAATAAAGAAAAAACGCAAACTAAAAAACAAGATATATATTTCATATTTTACAATTTTATCTGATTACAAATTTATATTCTCCCGATGATAATGAATAGACATTACCGCTTTTCTCTCTTTTACCTTTTACAGGAGCCTCTATCGCTCCTTCGGGCAAATAAACCGTTGCAGTTACATTAGCCGGAATTTGTACCGAATATTCAACTGCATCTCCCGACCGTTTCCATTCCGATACAATCTTACCGCTAACAGCGTTATACTCGCCTTTTACCCAATCTAAATCTTTTACAAAATGAGGATGCATAATCACGTTTTTAAATCCCGGATTTTCTGAATCAAAATCAATACCCGCCAATGAATTATACATCCATGCACTGACGTTACCCATGAACACATGGTTAAGAGAAGCATCATTGAAACGAGGAGAAAGCAACCACGTTTCAAACAATGTAGTACCTCCCATTTTGGTAACCCAGTATCCCCACGATGGCGCCGTATCTTTGGCTACCATTTTATATGCCATTTCAACCTGACCGTATTTAGTCAATGCAATCGGCACTGTCTTACTGCCTATTACTCCGAAATTTAAAGAACAATCGGTAGCATTTACCACTTCTACCAACTTATCTACAACTTTCTGTTCCGCTTCGAGAGGTACAATACCTAAATACAAAGCCAATCCCTGAGCCGTTTGCGTTCCGTTAGCATACACGCCTGTTTCCGGATTGAGGTATTTATTATTTATCAGATTCTTAATGGTATCGGCTTTTAGCAGATAAGGTTTCGGATCTTTTCCTAATATCTTAGCGAACTCCGCCATGTTTACATAATCGACATAATAATAGCACGACGATGTATAATCGTTCGGCGTCTGAGCCTCATACGGCAACCAGTCGCCCAAACCGTAATTTAGCAAACCGTCTACCTCTTTCTTCTTTAAATA
>JAFUKV010000108.1 GCA_017467745.1 Bacteroidaceae bacterium
GACTTACGCCTAATTCTTCGTTCAGATAGTTATCAATAGTGCCGTAACGTTTCTTTATAGCATTTAACGCGCTGTTAATAAAACGCTCTTCGGTACTCATTAAAATTGTAACAGCTTCTTGAACCTCAGGAGGAGAGTTGAAAAGGTCTATCGATATGGCTTTTTTGTTCAGATACTTATTTGTTAGCAGATAATCGTCCATAATCACGTCTTCTGGGATGTCTAATACATATAGTAATAGATAGGTAGCGAATCCGACTGCATCTTTACCGTAAATATCGCTCAATACGACAGGATAATTATCTTCTACGAGCAATTGGTTGAACATTGAACGAAATACGCTGGAAGACTCGAAAACAAATGAGCGGTTTATATCTTGCATTAATAAACGGGCGTCTCCTGACATCAACTCGTTATTTTGAATTTTTTTTGCGGCGATAAACATAAAAGGTTTGTTTATCGGCAGGTTGATAACGTTTTTCAATCCTGCTTGGCGTGGGGGGGCAACGAAAGTGCTGGTTTCCCGAAAGTCGATAAGAGTAGCTATCTGAAATTTCCGGAAAAGTTTTTGACTTGGATTGTCAAGTGAATCTAAACTTCCCGAACGGAAAACTTTTCCCCAACGAACAATTTTTCCGTTGTTGCTTTGATAGCCTCCTAAGTCGCGGAAATTTTGCACGTTTCCTAATTTAGGAGCCCGAGTTCCTAATATAAGGTCTGTTTTATCGTTAAATCGCAGTAAAAAGTATCGTCTTCCTAATCCGTGTGTTGCGATAATAGTTGTACGGGCGGCGGCAATATCTACTTTACAAACCGGAAGAGATTCCGTGTCGAAATTTTCAGGTGAAGAAGAACTGTATATTTTTACAAACCCGTCTATTTGCGGATAAACTTCCCATTTGATAACATAGTTATATACGTCGTCAAGTTCGCAAATCGCTTTTACATCGGTTGGCACTTCCGTGCACGACGAGAATAACAGGAAAAATAAAGGAAAAAGAGTTGTTGTGTATATTTTTCTTAGTTGGTGGTTCATATCGTATTTATTTGCATATACTATATACAAAAATAGATAATAGTCTTTGCCTTTCAGGCTATCTTTTAGTAATTTAACAAAATAACTATTCTGTTATAGTTTGGGTGTAATGACGTGCGAAATCTTGGGGAATGGCATTTTCGTATGTTCCGCATGCTTGGGCAGCCAGAATCATTCCGCATTCGATAATATCTTTCCATGTTTGAGAGTCTAAAACAGAAAGAGTTTCGCGGGTTACATGGTGTTTAAGCAATCCGAACAGAATACCGGCGTTAAAACTGTCTCCGGCTCCGATAGAACTAACTACCTCAACCGGTCGGAAATCGAACGATTCTTTTGTGTTTCGGGTAAATAATTGTATCGGATTGCAGCCTTGTGTATAGATAAAGTTCGGGCAATAGAATTCTATTTTATCTTTGTATATGCGTGAGGCATCCGACAGGTGGAACAAGTTCTCGAAATCTTCGGATGATCCTTTCACGATGTCGGCGTATTCCAGATTCTCCAACACGGAAGGCATTACTTTCATCGCTTCATGGGCGTGGGCTTTTCTGAAATTCGGATCGTAATATATGATGGCTTTTCGTTCTTTGGCGTATTCCAACAGTTCTATCATACGGTTGCGTAACGCGGGGTTGACCGAGAAATAAGAACCGAAAATAAATATATCGTTTTCGTTAATGCGGGGATAACGGATATCTAAACGGTTATCGGGAAAGTCGGTATAAAAAAGATAAGACGCTTCATTATTATCATCAAGAAATGCCAATGATATTGGTGATTTTCCCCGTCCGAACAGACTTATGTTTTCGGTAGAAAGGTTGTTCTCTTCCATATACGACATAATCATTTTTCCGATGCGGTCGTCTCCTATTTCGCTGATGAAAGACGCTCGCATATTTAGGCGCCCCAAAGAAATCATCGTGTTGAAAACGGAACCTCCCGGTATCGCGTGGCTCGGTTGGTTGTTTTTGAATATAATATCCAGAATTGTTTCGCCTACACCTATAATTTGTCGCATGGTTGTATTTATTATTTAGATTGATCTTTGCTTTGTTCGCGTGATTTTTCTCCTAAATATCCTCCGTGATGTCGTAACGCATATTGTTTACTGTCGAAGTTTATTGCTCGCATTGTACTTACTACCAAAACATCGCCTATTACGGTCATAATAGTGGTGGATGTAGTGGGGGTCAACCCCAATAGGCAAACTTCTTTGGGCGCTCCGGTAAATAAAAAAACATCGGCGGCTTGTGCCAATTCACTTTCGGCATTTCCCGATATGACGATAAACTTAATTCCCGGCCGGAGATTTTTTGCTAAATGTACAAGTTCTACTATTTCTCGGGTTTTTCCGGAGTTAGAAATTAATAACATTAAATCGTTTTCTTGAAGTACGCCCAAATCGCCGTGTTGCGCTTCGCTGGGATGTAAAAATACGGCGGGCGTGCCTGTCGAGCAAAAAGTGGTGGCAATGTTCATGGCTATTTGTCCGGCTTTTCCCATGCCGCTGGTAACCAATTTGCCTTTTTTATGGTGTATCTGTTCTACTATCAGATTGACAGCCTTTTCGTAATTATCAGTTACGGGTAAGTTTAAAATAGCTTCTGCTTCTTTTTGTAGAATAGATAAAATCGTTTTTTTCATTTTACTTTTTATTGTGTAATTTCTCGTTTAAATTTTCTGTAAGTATTTTGATGCAATCGTCCCATTCGGTTACATTGATATAGTACTCCCTGTATTTTTCGGATGCGTATCCGGTAGCATAAAATTGCTCGAACAAGTTAAGTATCGGGTTGAAAAAACCGTCAAGATTAAGCAATATCAACGGTTTTTTATGCTCTTGCAAATGTGCCGCCGCCAAAACAGATAATGTTTCGTCAAGAGTGCCTATGCCACCCGGTAAAACAACGAATATGTCGGCTAATTCCATCATGGTTTGTTTGCGTTGGCTTAGAGACGTTGTACGGATTAAGATATCTGGCAAAGAACTCGCTATACCGCCGGCCTCTAATGCAGATGTAATTACTCCGGTAATTTGGCCACCGTAATGCTTTACGTTATAGGCGGTTTCGTACATCAAGCCACAGTCTACTCCTCCGTAGATAAGGGAAGATCGGTGTGTCCCTATCCATCTGCCTAACTGTTGTGCTACGGTTATACAGGGAAGAGGAGCCGATTGCGAAGAAGTACAAAATAAGCCTACATTCAACATATAATGAAACATGTATGACAATATTCTTGCAAATATCTGTTTTTTTTGTCAATGCTCAAAGGTATTATTCCTAATTTTGCGCTTAAAATAAGAAAGTGATTCTATGTACTATCAAACACATACGTTGCCGAATGGCTTGCGCATGATTCATTTGCCTATGGCGGGGACGGTTTCATATTGCGGATTTACGATTAATGCGGGTACGCGCGATGAATTATCCCGTGAATTCGGAATGGCGCATTTTGTTGAGCATATGCTTTTTAAAGGCACGCTACGGCGTAAAGCGTGGCATATATTGAACCGGATGGAGAGTGTAGGCGGGGAGTTGAATGCGTTTACGACCAAAGAAGAAACGGTAGTTTACTCTATTTTTTTGAATACTCATTTCGAACGGGCGATGGAATTGCTTGGCGATTTGGCGTTTAATTCACAATTCCCCGAAATGGAGATGGAAAAAGAGAGAGAGGTGATTTTAGATGAGATTAATTCTTATAAAGATAATCCGGCGGAATTGATTTATGATGAATTTGAGAATCTTTTGTTTGATGGGCACGAAATAGGGCATCTTACTTTGGGAACGACCGAAACGTTACAACGGTTTACCCCCGATGACGGGCGGTCTTTTATGAATAGGCTTTATACCCCGTCAAATATGGTCTTTTTCTCTACCGGATCTGTTGATTTTTCAAAAATTATACGTTGGGGCGAAAAATATTTGGGTGATATTATAATATCTGATTCGGCAATATCTACCCGTAAATCGCCTAACAATTATCGCCCGATACGGAAAATTGAAAATATGGATACTTTTCAGGCGCATGTTATTATCGGCAATAGAGCATATAATTTGTACGACAAAAAAAAGTATGCGCTGGTTTTGCTTAATAATATTTTGGGCGGTCCGTGTATGAATAGCAAATTGAATCTGGCTTTGCGTGAGCGTCACGGATATGTCTATACGGTAGAATCTACGTTCACGCCTTATAGCGATACGGGAGTATTTTATATATATTTCGGTACAGGTCCGAAAAAAGTGGATAAATGTGTGTCGTTAATACATAAAGTCTTGACCGATATACGTAATAATGCACTTTCAGCGGTACAGCTTTCCGCTGCAAAAAAACAATTGATAGGGCAAATTTGCGTGGATACGGATAATCATGAAAATGTTGCGTTAGGATTAGGAAAGTCGTTTTTACGGTTCGATAAGTACGATTCCATTCAAGAGGTTTGCCAAAGAGTAGAGGAGATAACGGTTTCCGATGTTTTAACGGCGGCAAATGAAATTTTAGATGATTCGTCTCTTTCAAGCCTTATTTTCAATTAACCCGAATTTTGTTTGACGTGGAAAAGAAGCGGGTGTTGCTCGGAATGAGTGGAGGTACGGATAGCTCTATGGCGGCATGGATATTGCAACAGCAAGGTTATGAGGTTGTAGGCGTAACATTTCGCTTTTTTGAAAGAGACGGAAATACGGGTTATATAGAAGAAGCCGCCTGTTTATGCGCGCAACTTGGTATTGAGCATCTTGTTTATGACGCTCGTGAAGAGTTTCAACAAAAAGTTGTTCGCTATTTTATTTCTGAATATATGTGTGGACGTACACCTGTCCCGTGCGTTGTATGTAATAATGTGTTGAAATGGCCTTTGATGCGTAAAATTGCCGATGAAAAGGGCATTTTTTTTATCGCTTCCGGACATTATGCACGTACCGAAACGGTTGGGGAAAAGGTATATGTGAGATCCGGCGTGGATGCCGATAAAGATCAGTCTTTTTTTCTATGGGGTGTTTCTCCTGAGATTCTCTCTCGGGTAGTGTTTCCCTTAGGAGATTATACTAAAACACATGTAAGGGAAATGGCTCGTAATTTAGGCTATTATAAAATAGCTGAGAAAAAAGATAGTATGGGAGTTTGTTTTTGTCCGGGAGATTACCGCCGTTTTTTGAAAGAGAAGGTTGAGCCGGATTTGATAAAAACGGGATTTTATAGGGATATAAAAGGCAAGATTTTAGGCAAGCACGAAGGTTTTCCGTTTTATACGGTCGGGCAGCGTCGAGGACTGGGTATTCGTTATCAATATCCGGTTTTTGTGCAAGAGATTATTCCAAGTACCAATACGGTTATTATTGCACGTTCAGAAAATATGTATAAAAAATCGCTGTCACTCGTTTCGGGTGTATTTATTGAAATGTCCGATTTCATCGGGAAAAAGGTGATTTGTCGAATTCGTTATCGTAAACAACAAGTGTTGTGTTCGGTAGAGATGCTTTCTGACAATCGGGCGATTGTCCGTTTTGATGAACCCGTGCATTCTGTCGCTCCCGGCCAAACTGCTGTTTTTTATGATGGAGATAGGGTGTTAGGGGGTGGTATTATAGATATGGCTTACGATTAACGATATGCCTATGATGGTTGATGAAATCTAAATAGTTACTATATTTGTATCGCTGAAAATAGAAGAACGTGGAAACAAGGAGGATATTAAAAAAATATTGTATCAAGAGTTTTCGTAAATTGCGTTATCGTAAAGGTTTCGGTGTACATTCTCCTTTTGCGTACGATTTGATAACTTCCGTCATTGAAGAGCGGTATAGATATTACAGTTATAATGCTATAGAAGTTTATCTGAAAAAAACGTTATACCCTAAATTAGATAACGAAAAATTATCGTTACGAAAAAAAATAGAACGTAAAAAATCAACGCTGTTGTTTCGTCTCGTCAACCGTTTTCATCCGAAAGTAATTTTAGAAATAGGTTCTTCGTGGGGAATTTCTTCGTTGTACATGAACGCTCCGCATTCAGATGTTTTGCAGGTTTGTATGGAACAGAATGCGGTAGTTGCCGAATTAATGGAGCAGGTGCTTAGTCAATCAAATATTCGGATTGTGCGGGCAAAATTCGATAGTTTGCCCGAGAAAGAGATAAATGAACTGAATTCCGTCGAATTTGTTTTGATTCATGCGTCTTCCGATGAAATGTCGGTTGAGAAGGTTCTTAGGCAAGTAGCTCCGGTTTTGTCTACTGAGGCGATAGTTGTTATAGATGGTATACGTAAAAATAATGTTCGTCAACAAGAGTGGAAAAGAATATCCGTTTTTCCCGGAGTAACAGTGTCAATGGACTTATACGATATGGGATTGCTGTTTTTTTTCCCGAAATTGAATAAACAGCATTATATAGTTTCATTTTGATAATTTACAGAATATGGCAAAAGGGAAAATCTACACGGCTACAGGCGATGCGGGAACAACCTCTTTGGTTGGAGGAAAAAGAGTTTTGAAAACGGATAACCGCTTAGAAGCGTATGGTACTGTGGACGAATTGAATGCGTATATCGGATGGCTGATGGAAGTTACCGCCTTGCAAGAGGAGCAAAAAATATTGAGATTTGTTCAAAATAAACTTTTTGCGATTGGATCGAATCTGGCAACGGATACTTCGGTAATACAATTAAAGGCAGCGAGTATTGTTACCGATGAGGATGTTGAAAAACTTGAAAAAAGCATTGACCGGCTTTCGGAATTGATGCCTCCTTTTCGGGGATTTGTTTTGCCCGGAGGCTCATTGTCGGCAGCGGCAGCACATATCTGTCGTACCGTTTGCCGGCGAGCAGAAAGACGCATCTATGCTTTAACTTCTGTTCAGGAAATAGACGAGAACTTGCGTCGCTTTGTGAACCGCCTATCTGATTATTTGTTTGTATTGGCAAGAGCGGAGGTAATAACCGCAGGAAAAGAAGAAATAATTTGGGATAAAGATTGCAAATGAAAATATTTCCTCTATTTTTGCGGAAAAATTGAAAATAATCACGAATTAAAATCATAATTTGCTATGTATTGGACTTTAGAGTTAGCATCGAAATTGGAAGATGCGCCGTGGCCTGCAACCAAAGATGAATTGATCGATTATGCTATGCGTTCGGGTGCTCCTCTCGAAGTTATTGAAAATCTGCAAGAGATGGAAGATGAGGGAGAGATATACGAATGTATCGAAGATATTTGGCCTGATTACCCCAGTAAAGAAGATTTCTTCTTCAACGAGGAGGAATATTAACAGCCTTTGAATAGGATAAATAATTAAATATCAGCGCGACAGGCAATGAAAATTTGTTTGTCGCGTTGGTGTTTTATAGACATAGCAAGATATAATGATTATATTAGTACCCTTTTGAATTAAGTCAATAATGTTGACCAAAAGGAATATGGATCATGGAAAAGATTCGAAATGGTTGGACATTTGGCGTTTTGTTTATTGTTTTATTTTGGCAAGTGAGCCGTTATCATTATTTTTGCATAATTGCGTGAAGAATTGCCATAGCATAGTAATATATGGGATTATATGAAAAGATTAAATACATATCCGGCAAGGCCATTCGTCAAGTGGGTTGGAGGGAAAACTCAACTTCTTGACGATATAAAAAAGACTTTACCCTGTGATTTATCACGTAGGGATAGATTGACATATGTTGAGCCATTCGTTGGCGGTGGAGCTGTCTTATTCTGGATTTTGCAAGAGTACCCTAATATAACAAGAGCTATAATAAATGATATAAATGCTGAGTTAATTTGCACATATAGAGTGATAAAATCTGATGTTGAAAGTTTGATTGTCGAATTAACCCGGCTTCAAACTGAATATCTGTTACTTGATGAAATCGCAAGAAAAGAGTATTTTCTTTCTCAACGTGACCGTTTTAACGGGAAAGACACTTCGGATGTTGAGACAGCTGCTTTATTCATTTTCTTAAATCGTACTTGTTTCAATGGGTTGTATCGTGTAAACTCTAAGGGTAAGTTTAACGTTCCACATGGGAAATATGCAAATCCTAAAATTTGTGATGAAGAAACATTAAAAGCGGATTCAGCTATTCTGCAACGAGTAGAAATTCTTTGCGGTGATTTTGCACAGACAGGGGAATACGCCGGTGAAAATGTGTTGTATTATTTTGACCCACCGTATCGTCCACTGACAGAAACTGCAGCATTTACATCTTACGCAAAAGATGGTTTTGATGATATGGAACAGATGAGGCTTCGTGATTTTTGTGCTCAAATTGCAAAACATAAGTCTTTGTTTGTAGCAAGTAACTCTGATCCGCAGAACGTAGACAATAAAGATGAGTTTTTTGATCATCTTTATAATATGTTTTCCATAAAACGTGTATCTGCTGCAAGAATGATAAATTCAAAAGGAAATGGACGTGGAGCTATTTCGGAGATAATGATTTCAAATGTTGCCAACGCCTACTAATATGAGAAACTTTGATACTTGGCTTGATGATTTCAGACCTTCCATTGCCGATTATAAATATTACGTTGATTTCGATAAGGTTTTCAATAACGTGAAAGCTATTAAAATTCCACTCAATATCTTGAATTCACTTATTGGCTCCAAGAATATCGAGGATGATTTTAGGAATATTTTGGTACAATATCCAGAAACTCTAAAATGTATCCCTATCCTTTTAGCCAAGCGTGAACTTGATATTATGGCTATGGATGAAGAGGGACAGATTGATTTTCATTTTGACAAACCCAACTGTACAAATGAAGATTATATTAAATTCATGCGAAAGACGGGTCTTTTTGACTTGATTGAGAATCATATCGTCAATAATCTTGTTGATTATGTAACAGGTATTGAAACCGGTCTCGACTCCAATGGTCGTAATAATCGCGGAGGGCATCTAATGGAGAACCTTGTGGAAAGTTTTCTTTGCAAGGCTGTATTCGTGAAAGGAGACACTTATTTTAAGGAAATGTATATCCATGAAATTGAATCTAAATGGAGTATCGATTTATCTTCCATCTCAAATAATGGCGGATCTGAAAAGAGATTTGATTTTGTGGTAAAGGGTGAGAATACCGTTTATGGAATAGAGACGAACTTTTATACAAGCAGTGGATCCAAACTGAACGAAACAGCCCGTAGCTATAAAACCATTACCATGGAAACTAAAGACTTGGACTATTTTAAGTTCGTTTGGTTTACTGATGGCTGTGGTTGGCGCAATGCCAAGAATAATTTGAAAGAGACTTTTGATGTTTTGGAACATCTGTACAGTATTACAGATCTTGAAAACGGAATAATTTCAAAAGTGCTAATCTAAATGCCGACAGCCTATTATAAGTCAGAAAACAGGGATTTTACCCTTTTGAAAGGAGATTGTATCGAACTATTGAATTCGTTTGATTTCAAGTTTGATATGATTTTCGCAGATCCTCCTTACCGTCTTTCAAACGGAGGTATAAGCATTCAAAGCGGTAAAATGGTATCTGTTAATAAAGGTGATTGGGATAGGTCTAAAGGATATGAGGAAGATTATCTGTTTGATAAATCTTGGATCGAAGCCTGCCGGAATAAACTGAAAAGTAATGGAACTATTTGGATAAGCGGAACATATCATAATATATTTTCCGTAGCTCGTTGCCTGACCGAATTGGGATTCAAAATATTGAACTGTATTAATTGGGAGAAAACAAATCCACCGCCAAACTTGTCTTGTAAATATTTCACTTATTCCGCTGAATATATTCTTTGGGCTCGTAAAGAATCCAAAATGCCTCATTTTTTCAATTACGAGTTAATGAAAAAGATTAATGGCGGTACTCAGATGCGTGATGTTTGGCGATTACCAGCTATCGCACGATGGGAAAAGTCTTGTGGTAAACATCCTACTCAAAAGCCATTGTGTGTCTTGTCTCGTATCATTCAGGCGTCTACCCTTCCCTGTACATGGATTTTAGACCCATTTACGGGGGGTAGTACAACTGGTATTGCAGCAAGCCTACTAGGCCGTCGCTTTCTAGGTATAGATCTAAATGAAGAATTCTTGGAACTGAGTAAAGCTCGTCGTGAGGAAATTAATGACACTTCAAAACGTACTTTGTATTTGGAAAAACTTCAAAAGCAAGCACAACTATTTGAAGATGATGAAGATCAAGTTCTTAACGAACCTTTTGTCGAATATGGGCAGGACTTACCGTTTTAATCCCAAATATTACATAGTCCATTATATAGCATAGCCCTTCCGCTTCGATTCCAATATGTTATATCCTGTTCTATGAAAAGCCATTTTAATGACTTGAAGATAACTTCTATAGAGTGTCCGGATGTAAAAGAAAATTGGAGATATTCAGAATCATTGATTTGCTCACAAGTATAAGTCTTATCCAACAGTTCTCTTAAACGAAAAAAATCAGTAGGGTTTTCTGCTTTTTTATTGATTAAATCATTTGCTATATCATCATGACTTGGACGATTTCCAGTTGAAATGATATTGCCATGTTTTCCATATCTAAATTGTGTATTCTCAATCCTGACTTCAAAATCAACACCTTTGTTTAGGGCTGTAGGGCGCTTAAGATAAATGCGATTATTATTTTGTAATGTTTCCACAAAGTAATAATATTCTGTAACCGTGTTTGTTGTACCAGGTTGTTCATTTAAAAACTCTTCAATGAGTTGTTTTCGGTAAGAAGCTTTATTGGTTGCTGTAATATTAAGCGTGATATTTGTAGCCATATTATTGTTGTAAAAGTTCTTGTATCTGGATATTTAGTGCTTTCGCAATTTTTTCCATATTGCAGAGAGTTATATTTTTTTCGGCACGTTCAATCATGCCGATATATGTTCTGTGGACACCAGCGAGTTCAGCGAGTTTTTCTTGTGATAACCCTTGACTAATCCGATATTTCTGTACATTATGTCCAAATAAAAGTAGAATAGGTTCATTTTTCATTGCTTAAATACTATAAGTTTTATTCTATTAACTAATTACAAAGTTATAGCCGCTAACTATAGTTATCAACATACTATGATTGGCATATTAATAAAATCTACATTATATGATGTTACAAACTTTTGTAATATCAGTTTCTTGAATAGTTATCAATTTGATTTGTATGTAGTTAGTTCTATTCTGGTATTGCTGCAAGCCTATTGGGTAGACGTTTCCTTGGCATAGGCCAAAATATGGAGTTCTTGGAATTGAAGTAAGTCGCGTCGAGAGGAAATCAATAGTATTCCCAACGTAGGGTATATCGAACTCACGTTATTTAGTAGTATTTTGATAGGGTTTTGCTGGGTATTTATGCAAAATATTGTTATTTTTGGGGCAGTAAAATAAAATTCCGGAATATTCATCTTTTCAAATAAATAAGCTTATGAAAATTTTTCCCGTGTTTAACCGTTTATGCCTGTTGTTGATATTCGGTATATTTACGTGTACGGCAAATGCTCAGCAGATAGATGCGAAAGCTTTGTACGAGATTGTCAGCAGTAACGGGCTGGTATTAGACAATCAAGAGAGCCAAGAAAATAGTTCTAATATTGTTCTGGCTGCCCGTGTGGCAGGTAAGGCATCGCAAGCATGGAATATTGTTCCCGCCGGAGACGGGTATTATACTATTACCAATGCAACAGCCGATAAGAGTATAGATAATAACAATACCCGCAAAGCAAATACTGCTGTTATACAATGGGATAAAACCGCTGACCATGCAAATCAAATGTGGAAAATTACATCAGTGGGCGATAACCTTTATACGTTTACGTGTAAAGCCAATGGCCTGAATTTAGGTTATCCTGACAGCGGATTGCCCGGAGAGTTGCTTTGTCAACTGGAAGCCGATGGTTCAAAGGTCAGTCAACAATGGCAGTTAAAAAAGTCAAATATAAAATTAAGCCAAGAGAAACTCAAACAAAGAAGTAAAGAAGATTGGGAAAACGAGACGATTTTTGCCGTGAATAAAGAGCCGGGACATGCTACTTATACGCCATTTCCATCGGTAGAGGCGTTGAAAAAAGACCCCAGCTACCGCCGAGCTTGGATTACGCCGGAGTCTCCTCGTTATATGTTGTTGAACGGTAACTGGAAATTCCATTGGGTAAAACAGCCGTCAGAGCGTCCTGCGGATTTTTATAAACCCGGATACGATGTTTCCCAGTGGGAGGAGATACCGGTTCCGTCTAATTGGGAAATGTATGGGTACGGTACGCCCATTTATACCAATATTACCTATCCGCATCGTAATAACCCTCCTTTTATACAAGGGCAAAAAGGATATACTATTTTGAATGAACCCAATCCGGTTGGTTCTTATCGGCGGGATTTTGAATTGCCCGCAGAATGGAAAGGAAATGAAATTTTTATTCATTTCGATGGTGTGTATAGTGCCATGTATTTATGGATAAACGGGAAAAAAGTAGGATATAGTCAAGGAGCGAATAATGACGCCGAATTTAATATCACTCCTTATGTAAAGACAGGAAAAAATACATTGGCTGTTGAGGTATATCGTTGGTCTGACGGTAGCTATCTCGAAGATCAGGATATGTTCAGGTTAAGTGGTATCCATAGGGATGTATATTTGTTTTATACACCGAAACTCCGGTTACGAGATTACAAACTAACGCCGAAGTTTGATGGAGATAATTTAAATCGCGTATCGCTCGATGTCCTTACAAAAGTTCGGAATTACGGTGGCGGGACAAAAACGGCACAGGTAGAGATAACATTATTAGATAATGCGGGAGAGCAAGTTGCCTTCGCCGTACAACCGGTAGCATCGGTGGGAAGTAATAAAGAGGCAGAAAATACTATATCTATTTCGGTAGAATCGCCTCGTCTCTGGTCTGCTGAAACTCCCTATCTTTATACGGCCATTCTGGAATTGAAAGACGCAAAAGGACAGACACTCGAAGCGCTTTCGTCAGAAGTAGGATTCCGCAAGATAGAGATAAAGAATAATAAGGTATATATAAATAATGAGTTGGTGCTTTTTAAAGGGGCTAACCGCCATGACACGCATCCTCAGTTTGGAAAAGCCGTACCCGTATCGTCAATGATACAAGATGTGAAATTGTTTAAAGAAAACAACCTGAACACCATTCGTACCAGCCACTATCCTAATTCGCCGAAAATGTACGCTCTTTATGATTATTATGGGTTGTACGCTATGGATGAAGCAGATATAGAATGTCACGGAAATATGTCTATCAGCAATAAGGAAAGCTGGAAGCCTGCATATATTGACCGTATGGTGCGTATGGTAGAGCGAGATAAAAATCATCCGTCCGTTATTTTCTGGTCTATGGGGAATGAGTCCGGCAATGGAAAGAATTTTGACGATGTTTATAAAGCCGCCCGCCAGTTGGACGATCGCCCTATCCATTACGAAGGCAAAAATGACATAGCCGATATGGATTCGAGGATGTATCCTTCTATCGAGAGCATGATAGAGCAAGATAAGCAAAAACGCAATAAACCTTATTTCCTTTGCGAGTATGCTCACGCTATGGGTAACTCTATCGGAAACCTTGAAGAGTATTGGGATTATATAGAAAACCATTCGGAACGTATGATAGGCGGTTGTATTTGGGACTGGGTAGATCAAGGCCTTAATAAATACGGGGAATCTCCCGACCGGTATTATTATGGGGGAGGATTCGGCGATACGCCGAACGATGCCGATTTTTGTTGTAACGGTATCGTTACGCCCGACCGTAAGCCTACGCCTAAATTAGCGGAAGTAAAAAAGGTATATCAATACGTTAAGTTTAAAGCTGTTGATTTAAAACAAGGAAAAATAAACGTAGAAAATCATTATGATTTTATCGGTCTGGATAACTTTTTGATAAGATGGGAGTTGGTACAGAACGGAAAGGTAGTGGGCAATGGTATATCTGTTTCTAATGCTTTACCGAATCAATCGGAAGAATTGCAATTGAACTATGGCGATAAGTTGAATAAGGAAGATGAGTTTTTCTTGAATCTTCAAGTTCTTTTGAATGCCGATTTTGTTTGGGCTCCACGAGGACATGTCGTCGCTACCGAACAATTTGTCATTACCGATCGTGTTCCGGTAACAGAGATAGACTGCGCTGCTTTTAAAGATACGCTTGGCGTAACAGAATCGGACGGGATATTGAAAATCAACGGGAAAAGCGTAGCGGTAAATTTCAATACCGTTTCCGGTATTATGACATCGTTGCGGTTGAGTGGAAAAGAGATGATTTATAATCAACAAGGTTTCGTTTTGAATTGGTATCGTTCTATTAATAATGATAAACGTAATTATCAAGAAACTACGTGCGGGTTGCAACCGGATAAAGCGGTAACATGGCAGGTTGGAGAAGATAGAAAATCTGTTGTTGTAACTACTCCTATGGTGGCTCATATCGGTAAACGCACGCAACAACCATACGATATAGTTTACACGATTTATGCTAATGGAACGATAGACGTAGAGGCTTCGTTTGTTACCGGAGAAAAGTTTAATCTTCCCCGATTAGGCTTGACTGTTATGCTGAATCCTTCATTGGAGTTTTTGGAATGGTACGGACGTGGTCCGATTGAAAACTGTATCGACCGGAAAAATGCGGCGTATGTCGGGCTGTATCGAAATACGGTAACCGGAATGGAAGAGGCTTATGTGCGTTCTCAAACAATGGGTAACCGTAGCGATGTTCGTTGGCTGGCTCTTTTTTCTCCGAATAATCAAGGTATAAAGATTGTATCGAAAGATCAGCTTGATTTCAGCGCTCTGCACTATACCGATCAACTTCTTTGGGATACTAAGTACGGGCATGATTTGGATAATGTTCGTTTGCCGCAGATAGTGTTGAATCTTGATTGTGTGCAACGGGGAATCGGTAATGCCAGTTGCGGTCCAGGTCCTCGCCCGAAATACGAAATAGAAAAAAATAAAACATATAAATATTCTTTCCGAATAGAACAATGTCTGCGGAAATAGGGATAAACAATTGACCGGAAGCGGCAACTGTGAAAACGGGTTGCCGTTTCTTTTTGTATTATGTTTTTAAACGGCTATCGTTTTTATGTTGAAATTATTATATTTGAAGATTCTAAAAAACAACTGTTATAGAAACATTAATTTAACCGTAACTAAACGTATAAACAGATGAAAAAAGTTTTAATTTCGTGGGTTCTCTTGTCGATTTGCGTATCGCAAACGGCTATGGGGTGGGGACGTGTAGGACACGATGCCGTTGCGTATATTGCAGAATGTAATCTTACAAAGAAGGCGAAAAAAAATATCGAAAAATATTTAGATCACTCTATTGTATATTATGCTTCATGGATGGACGATTATCGAGCTACGCCCACTTATAAGCATACCACTAAGTGGCATACGGCGGCGGTAGATGATGATTTTTATTATACAGACGCAGTTAAGAAACTGGAAGGAGATGTTGTTTGCGAGTTGGAGAATGCTATCCGGTTGTTAGAAAATTATAAGAATCTGGATGATTCTACCGTAGCGGTAAACTTAAAGTATGTTATTCATTTAGTTGGAGATATGCATTGTCCTTCGCATGTGCGTTATCCCGGAATAAGCAATTATAATATAACGATAAATAATAAAGACCTTAGCTATCATTCTGTTTGGGATAGTTATATTATAGAATCCAACCATAAATGGTATTATACCGAGTGGCAGCAACAATTAGACCGTTGCTCTAAGAAAGAGAAAAAAGCGTTGGCTGCCGGTACTCCCCGCGATTGGTTTCATGAAAATGCCGTTAATTGCCGAGTTATATATGATTGGGCTCCCAAAGGAAGTGCACAGGGGCGTGATTTTCTTAATCAAGCAGGTCAGTTGGCAGAAAGTCAAATTTTAAAAGCGGGTTATCGTTTGGCACGGATTCTTAACGAGTTGTTCAGATAAAATATTAATTTTGTTTATTGTTTAATGTTCATAATTTGACGAAATGAAGCATTCTATATCTCGTTTGCCAAAACGTACCCAAAGAGAATTGAATACACTTGTGGAACTAATAAAGCAAAATATTCCGGAATGTAGGATGATTATTTTGTTTGGTAGTTACGCTCGGAGAAATTATGTAATATGGGATGAGCGGGTTGAAGATGGTATTCGCACTGTATATCAGAGCGATTATGATATATTGATTGTAGTTGGCGCTTCTATTTTGAGGTTGATAGAGAATAGAATACAGCAAAATGTAATAAAAAGATATTATGAAATATATGAAGGAGAGCGGACAACACCTCCGAGTATTATTGTAGAACATCTTTTGAAGTTGAACGAACAATTAACTAAAAGCCAGTATTTTTTTACTGATATTGTGAAAGAGGGAATTATGCTGTATGATGATAAGACTTCAAAATTGGCAAAACCTCGTAATTTAAGTTTTCCGGAAATAAAAGAGATTGCCCGGAATGAGTATGAAAAATATTTTCATTCCGGAATTGTTTCTATAAAAATGGCGGAGTATGCAATCGGTATTTGTGAAAAAAAAGAGGCTTCGTTTCAATTGCATCAGGCTTGCGAAAAATTTTATAAAACGATTTCGGCTGTATATGTAAATTATGTACCGAGAGAACATAATTTGAAGAAGTTAGAATCGGCAGTGAAGCAAAATGTTATTGACGTTGTGAAAGTTTTCCCTCGTAACGATGAATTTGAAAAAACAAGTTTTGAGTTACTTTGTCGGGCTTATATAGATGCACGTTATAGTAAGTCTTTTGATGTTTCTGATAAACAACTGCAATATATGTTAGAAAGAACCAAGATATTGAGAGACCTGACGGAGTCTGTTTGTCGGAAGCAATTTACGTATTACGATACCTGTATATCTTCCGGAATGTGAGTAGTTTTATCGTAAATGTTATGAAACCTGCTATATCGGCAAGGAAACTTATTCTGTTGTCTATAATTAAAACAAACAAAAGAGGCATATTTGAATAATATGCCTCTTTTCTCTTTTTTAGTGATAATTATTTATTTTGCGTCTACATCTGTCAATTGTCCGCGATATACAGCATCTGTTCTATTGCGTGAACTGATAACCATATATGTTTTTCCTTCCGGGTTAATGTCTATTCTTGCCTCAAAATAGCTGTTATCTCTATCGTTGAACTTGAATGTTACCCGATAACCTTTTTTACCGCGATCTTTTATTTTGAAATCAGAGTATGTAGTTTCTACCAAAATATGGGGTTCGGTACATTTTTTCATGCTTACCAAACGTCCGAGAAAAGGCAGATTTGTTTTGATTTTATTTTTATCGTATAGTTTTAAGTAGAAACCGGGCATTACAGTGCGCGAGGCTACTACCTGTCCGCCGGATTTCCAACCCGGAACAGCCTCGTTTAAAAATACGTTTCCTTCCGGTCCGAAAGCAGATTCTGCCGTTACCTTGAATTGGCGTGATTCTATACGTTCTTTTATTGTCGGTTCTTTTTGTATTGTTGTAATTTCTTCTTGCGCCCGAACCGTAAAACTGCTTAAAAATAAGCTGATGGCACTCAGAATCATCCATTTTTTCATAACATGTAAAAATTAAGTTGTTTTTATCTGTCTAAATATAACAACAAAAACATCAATTAAGTTGTATGTTAATTCATTTTCGAGACCTTTAACGTATGCTATATCTCGAATTTTGTGTCGGATGATTGCGTAAATGTGCGGATAAATAGGGGTTTAGAAGTTATATCCGTTTTTTTATAAATATTTTTTAGTTAGAAAACGTTTTTGAGGAATTGCAATAATTTTCCGGTAGCGATAGCCCTATGGCTGATTTTATTTTTCTCGGTATCTCCTAATTCCGCAAATGTTTTCGTATAACCTTCGGGTTGAAAAATGGGGTCGTAACCGAATCCTGCGTCTCCGCGTTTTTCTGTTATTATATAACCTTTTATCGACCCTTCAAACAAATGGGTCTCATCTCCGATAATCAGTGCAATAACCGTACGAAAAGCCGCTTCTCTATTATTTATTCCGGACATTTTATCTAATACCTTTTCCATGTTTCGTTGCGGGTTACAATCGCTTCCGGCATAACGGGCGGAATAAACACCCGGCTCGTTGCCGAGAGCTGTTATTTCCAAACCTGTATCGTCGGCGAAACAGTCGTATCCATATTTTTCTTTTATATGGCGAGCTTTAATTAGGGCGTTACCTTCAAGAGTATCGGCTGTTTCAGGAATATCATCGTGGCAATTAATATCTGCCAAACTGAGAATCTCGATATTTGTACCGGCTATTTTCCGGATTTCATCTAATTTGTGCGGGTTATTAGTTGCGAATACAATCTTTCTCATAGTTATTTTATCTTATCGAAGCCTTCTCCGTAAACACCTACAACGTTTGCTTGCGAAATAAATGCCTGAGGGTCTATCTCTTTAATTATACGGAATATGGTAACCGATTCATATCGTTTGGCAAGTACTACCAACACTTTTTTAGAATTTTTAGAGTACCATCCCATTCCGTCAAGAACGGTTACACCCCGATGCAAGTCTTTATTAATACGAGTGGCTATTTCCGGATATTTTTCGGAGAAGATGAGGAATTGTACCGAACGGCGGGCTCCGTTGATAACCAGATCGCACATATAAGTGGTAATAATCATCGTTACTAAACCGAATACAACTTTTGAGATGTCGTGGAAAACGATATAAGATAACGATGTAATTAAAATATCGCAGTATAAAA
>JAFUKV010000109.1 GCA_017467745.1 Bacteroidaceae bacterium
CCCAAACCGCTCATTTCAGCATTACCGCCTGCATTATCGGCAATAGGACCGTAAGCGTCCGTAGCCAAAGTTACGCCCAGTGTAGAAAGCATACCTACCGCCGCTAATCCTATACCGTATAACCCCATACTTATATTAGAGAAGTCGAAATTAGAAGCAACCAAAAACGACGCAATAATACCGAAAATAACAGCAATAACCGGAATAGCGGTCGATTCAAGCCCCAAA
The DNA here is from genome assembly GCA_017467745.1 of Bacteroidaceae bacterium. Taxonomy (GTDB): domain Bacteria; phylum Bacteroidota; class Bacteroidia; order Bacteroidales; family CHK158-818; genus Gallibacteroides. Next base: position 229 of record JAFUKV010000109.1, read on the forward strand.
CCGATACCTGAAATAATGACGGTAGCAGGCCCCGTATTTCCACTCTCCGCCAATTTCCGAGTCGGACGATAAGACTGCGAAGTATAATATTCGGTAGATTTACCTATGACAGCTCCGACAATCAAGCCGACAACTACCGTCATGGACATTACCGCCCAATTGGGAATCTGCAAAACATACAACACGCCAAACGTAAACAATACGGTTAATATAGAGCTGATATTAGTACCGTTAGACAATGCGCCCAATAGCATCTTCATCGTAGCATTTTCTTTTGTTCTAACCGAAAAAATACCGATAACAGATGCCACAATACCCATAGCAGCTACCAACATAGGCGCAATTACCGCCCTAAACTGTAAATCGACATCACCCGAATAAACAAAAGCGGCAGCTCCCAATGCAGCCGTAGCCAGTATAGACCCGCAATACGATTCGTACAAATCAGCGCCCATACCCGCAACGTCGCCTACATTATCGCCTACATTATCGGCAATCGTAGCCGGATTACGCGGATCATCTTCCGGAATACCAGCCTCAACCTTTCCAACCAAATCTGCCCCAACATCAGCAGCCTTTGTATAAATTCCACCTCCTACACGAGCAAATAACGCTTGTGTAGAAGCTCCCATGCCGAAAGTAAGCATGGTTGTTGTAATAACACACAGTTTTTGTCCCGGATTCAGAGCATCTGCCGGAATACAATACTCTAACAACAAATACCAGAACGAAATATCGAAAAGGCCTAATCCCACAACAACCAAACCCATAACAGCTCCGCTTCGGAAAGCGATTCGCAAACCGCCATTCAACGACTCACGAGCAGCGTTAGCCGTACGCGCAGAGGCGTAAGTAGCCGTTTTCATACCCAAATATCCGGATAAGCCGGAAAAAAATCCTCCTGTAAGGAACGCAACGGGGACCCAAGCATTTTGTAACGAAAAACCATAAGCCATAACAGCGAAGATAACAGCCAATACAATAAACACAATGCCCACCACTTTGTACTGTTGTTTCAAATACGACATCGCCCCGCGCCTAACGTACGCCGCAATTTTTCGCATTGTTTCAGTACCCTCACTCTCTTTCATCATTTGTTTATAAAAAAACAACGCGAAAAGCAATGCCACAATAGATGCGGCAGGAACCAGCCAAAAAAGTAACGAATTCATAATTAATCAATTTTTCAGGTTAACATGTCCTAAATATAATCCTTTTTATTTTCTTATACAACTAATTTCCTTTATTTTTCATTCGACATTTTTACATCTTTTCAGCAAAAACATTACATATATCTTATACAAATAAGTATATTTGTAAATAAAATTCGATTTTCACAACCGTACAAAATTGATATACAGATATTTATGACAACACTCAACACTATTTTATCCGCTATACCATCAATAGCGAACGATTCAATTGCATCAAACCGAAAAGAAATTATATCGCAACTATCTCAAATGTCATTAGAGCAAGTCTTTGAGAAAATTATATCCGGTACTATTGAACTGACTATCAAAATCACCATAGCTTTCGTTATCTTTTTCGTAGGAAGATGGTTAATGAAGCGACTGCACAAAATAGTATTACGCATTCTTGAAAAGAGAAACGTCGAATTATCTTTACGCACATTCCTATTAAGCGCAATCAACATTACACTAACATTATTCTTAATTGTCATCATTATCGGAATATTAGGAATAGACACAACTTCGTTTGTTGCCGTATTCGCTTCCGCAGGATTAGCCGTAGGTATGGCGCTAAGCGGAACGCTGCAAAATTTTGCCGGAGGAGTAATGGTTTTATTGTTCAAACCATATAAAGTGGGAGACTTTATAGAAGCGCAAGGACAATCGGGAACAGTAAAAGAGATACAAATTTTCAATACCATCTTAAATACGGCAGATAATAAAACTATTATCATTCCCAATGGAGGGTTATCTACCGGAATCATCAATAACTATTCGAAAGAAGGACGCCGACGTGTAGACTGGACTTTCGGCATCGCTTACGGAGATAGCTACGATAAAGCTAAGAGCATATTATATGATCTTCTAAAAAATGACAATCGCGTTTTAGACACTCCTCCTGTATTTATCGCATTGAATAGTTTGGGAGACAGCTCCGTAAATATAGTTGTAAGAGCATGGGTAAATATGGAAGACTATTGGGGTGTATATTTCGACCTAAATGAAAAAGTTTACAAATCATTTGCCGAAGCTGGTATCAACATTCCGTTCCCGCAAATGGACGTTCACTTATTTAAAGAAAATACTGCCGAACTCAGCTAATTTCAAGCAAGAAGTTTTATTATGAAAAAAACTGTTCTCGCCATTATTGCAAGTTGCATATTGGTTGCATGCCAGAAACCGACCGATACTCTTTCTAAAATCGGGGTATTCGACCTGAAATACACATTAAAACTCAATACCCGAGATTCCCTTGAAATACTCTCAATGTGGGATGATATACATACAGCAACAACATTGCAAGGAAATGTAAACCGCCACCAGCCCCGACTATTTTATAACTATATCATAGAGGGAAACACGGAAATAGACTCTTATTGGTGGAATAAGTATCGGCAAAAAGGCGAATGGTTAGCAAAACGAGACACGGTTGTTTACAAAAGCATAGACGAACTTGTCCAGACATATAAAAAAAATATAAATGGCGCCGTAATTTACGACAGCCGAGTGGCCTCTACCAGCAATGTGGCTTCTGCCGTAGCCGGATGTGATAACCTGATAGCTGTACGCTATGACGAACGCCCGAACAGTCTTTATCAACGGCTTATCAAGAACGGTCCTAAAATAAAACCAAAAGTATGGCTGGTTAATAAAGACGGGTCTTCCATGTTTACCGGAACAGGAATAATACCCGGAACCGACCGCTTATCCACAGGTTCTATCAAGAACGACCCGTATATATGGTTCATTGAGAACTATATGAAAAAGAACAAATGTAACGGAGCATACGGGGCATATTACATAGACCAGAAATGGAGAGACAACCCACACAAAGCTGTTGTCAATCATCACACATTAACAAACCACGACTTTTTTGTAAGCCGGCACGCTTTTTTCTTCGACCTTTCTCCTTGGAGCGATGAACCGGCAACAGATGACACCACCCAGATAATCGGCACGGACTTAGCTACATTAAAAGAGTTTTTAGAAACCGCCTATAAAATCAATAGAGGAGAACGGTTTTGTTACATCGGCGGATTTCCCGCATGGGCTTTCAAATATACGAAACACGCAGGAGGAAACCATGAAGACGTTGCTACCGAATGGGAATTTTCTCGTATTATCAGCGCATATAATGCCTTTAAAGATGCCGATGCTATTGCTTACGGAGCCATTGCAAACGCTTCATTCTGGCAGCACTTTCCTCTAAAAAAAGAGTATCCGCAGAAATGGGTTACAGAAAATGAATTAAAAGAAAGAGGATACCTGACCGAAGATGGTAAAGTTGATTTCAAAGGACGGGAATTCATGATTTTTTATGTAGGCGATTATGACGCATCATCGTGGATTACGCAACGAATGCCCTCCATCTGGGACGACCCCAACAGAGGAAAAATTCCACTGATGTGGTGTATAAGCCCCGTATTAGATGCACGCGCTCCACAAGTCATGCACAATTTCAGAGCAACGGCTACTCCTAACGACTACTTTGCCGCCGCCGATAACGGAGCCGGATATTTAATGCCGGGTATGCTGCAAGATCCCCGTGAAATATCAGGATTTCCCAGTGGCGTATCGGCTTGGGCTAATCACTGTAAGCCCTATTATAAAAGATGGGGATTGACGATAACCGGATTTGTTATAGACGGCGAGGCTCCGGGGCTTTCCGAAGAAGGACTGAACGCATACGAATCATTCAGCCCTAACGGAATTGTTCCGCAAAAAGTTCCGCTAACGTTATTACATAAAAACATGCCGGTTCTCAAATCGGATGACGATGTAATGGAAAACAACCCCAAAGATGCGGCATACCATATCATCGGAAGGATAGACAAACGCCCAGTCCCGTTCCATTGGTTCCGTAATATATTGAAAACTCCCACTTGGTATGTACAGGTTATAGATGAACTGAAACAACTTAACCCGAACATAGAATTGCTGGATGCTCCTACTTTCTTTGAATTATATCGCATTTGGTTAAAAGAAAATCCGCAAGCGGCAAACGGTGAGATAACCATGCCGTAGACTGCAATGTTCAATAAAAAACCGGATAATTAAAATTATCCGGTTTTTTATTGAACACTTATTTAACCTATAATACATTGCTTGCCAACTCCGCCAAACGACTCCGCTCGCCTTTTACCAGATTGACATGGCAGAACAAGTCTTGCCCTTTCATCTTATCTATCATATACACCAGTCCGTTCGATTGCGAATCGAGATACGGAGAGTCTATTTGCTGAATATCTCCGGTAAACACCATTTTTGTTCCCTCTCCAGCACGAGTGATAATAGTCTTTATTTCATGCGGCGTTAAATTCTGAGCTTCATCTATAATACAATACGTTTCCGAAAGACTTCGGCCACGTATGTAAGCCAATGCTTCAATAACCAATTTTCCGCTATCCTGTATCTCCTGTAAATAGCGATAATCACTGCCCCCCAACGAAAATTGATGTTTGATAACATTCAAATTATCGAACAACGGTTGCATATAAGGAGCTACTTTTTGTTTTTCATCTCCGGGCAAAAATCCCATATCCTTATTAGCAAGCGCAACAATAGGACGGGCTAACAATATTTGCTTATACAATTTACTTTGTTGCAGAGCGGCCGCTAACGCAAGCAACGTTTTGCCTGTTCCCGCTTTGCCTGTTACGGCTACCAAGTTAACAGAAGGATCATTCAAAACTTCAAGTGCAAACGTTTGCTCAGCATTACGAGGCTCTATGCCGAAACTTTTGGTCTTATTGATTTTCTTTACCCGTTTATCCGCAGGAAAATAACGCACCATTACCGACGACCGTTCACTTGACAAAAGGAAACATTCATTCGGGTCTAACGGTTCTTCCAAATGCAAATCTTCTGCCGGAATGCCGGCTACCGATTTATAAATGGCGTCAACCGTATCGCTATCGACATAAAACGTTCTGTGTTCCGACTCAAATATATCTATATTTTTAACCGTATCGTTAATGTAGTTCTCTGTCAAAATACCCAACGAGCGGGCTTTCATCCGTAGATTCACATCTTTTGTAACCAGAATGGTTTTCATTTTCGGATTCTTTTTGGCAACAAACAAAGTATCCGAAAGAATAAGATGATCGGGACGACGTTCCGGAAAAGCTGCCGCCACTTCTTGCGCATAAGGCGCACCTACGACAATAGAAAGCCGTCCTAAATCCGGGCCTAAGTCGGCGCCTTTGGAAAACAGATTGTCGTCAGTAATTTCATCTAACTCGCGAACAAACTCACGGGCATTAAAATTTATCTGATCATTTCCTTTTTTAAACTTGTCTAACTCTTCTAAAACAGCGATAGGAATATAAATATCATTGTCCTGAAAGTTAAACAAACATTTATAATCGTGCAACAATACATTGGTATCCAGCACAAAGTTCTTTTTCGCTCCCATAGTAATCCATGATTTAAATGTAAATACTAAAAACTGACGAGACAGAACGCTTTCTTGATTCCCGTTTTCAAATATATTAAATCCGATTTTATTATTAGTATAAATGAGGTTAAAAAATACTGTCGGAAAAAATTCGTTTCTTTTATTTTTCCGACAAACATTCATCCTACTAAAATAATTTGTACCTTCGTTTTTCTGTTTTTTACATCCAG
>JAFUKV010000110.1 GCA_017467745.1 Bacteroidaceae bacterium
GGTTAATGCCAAATGATGTTTGTCTTGTACTTCGCCGTAAAGCAATTTTCCGACAACCCGTAAAATGTATACAGCGGTTATTACGATAGAGGTACAAGCGATAATCGTGAATACGCGGTGGAACATATCTGTATGTTCAAATGATCCGATAAAGATTGTCATTTCAGCGACGAATCCGCTTAATCCCGGAAGTCCCAATGATGCAAAACCGGCAATTACGTAACATACCGACAAGAAAGGCATGATTTTCATCAATCCGCCCATCTCCGTAATATTACGTGTATGTGTACGAGAATATATCATACCGATTAGCGCAAAGAATAGAGCCGTCATTAGACCATGCGATAACATTTGCAGTACGGCTCCGGTTAATGCTGTTTGATTTAACATCAGGATGGCGAATAACACCAAACCGCAGTGACTTACAGAAGAATATGCGTTGATATATTTTAAATCGGTTTGGACGATTGCGCTGTATGCGCCGTACACTACCGAAATACCGGTCAAGGTTAAGAAAATCCAAGCTAATTCGTTTGCGGCTTCGGGCATTAAATAGATAGCTACACGGAAACATCCGTATCCTCCCAGTTTCATCAATACGCCGGCATGAAGCATTGACACGGCTGTTGGCGCTGAGGCATGTCCGTCGGGCGACCAAGTATGGAATGGGAACATTGCGCCTAAAACTCCGAATCCAACAAAAGTTAAAGGGAATATCCATAATTGAGCATCTACGGGTATTGACGTCTTGGCTATTTCTAAAATGTTCATTGTATAAGCGCCGTCGGGAGAAGAGTTGAAATAGATACCGAAAATTCCGACCATCAAAAATGCAGAACCTCCCATAAGCATGAGAGTAAGTTTCATAGCCGAATATTCTTTACGTCCGCTTCCCCATACGCCGATTAACAAATACATCGGTATAAGCGCAATTTCGTAAAACATGAACATTGTGAACAAGTCTATCGAAATAAAGAACCCGTAAACACCGATAGAGAGTAATACCAACCATAAGAAAAATTCTTTGGGTAGAGGGTCTATTTTCCATGATGCGAAAATTCCGGCGAAAACTACAATACCGGTTAATAAGATCATAGCAACTGAAATTCCATCTACCCCTACGGCATAATGTATATTAAGTGGTGCATACCACATGGTACTGGCTTGGAATAGCATTTCCGCTATATTGCCGGAGGCGCGTTCTTGTAGATAGAGAAAAACCAATCCGATGGCAAGTGCCAACTGTATGGCCGAACCGAGAACCGATACGAATCGGATTTGTTTCATCCCTTTCGAGAGAGCCAACCCGATCATCATCAGTATGGGAATAAGTACGAATAAAGATAGAAAATTCATAATAATTCGCTTTATATAATATTTTTAGGTTTTCAGATTAAAAGAATAATACCAATGTGCTTATAAGCAATGTACCGATAATAAATACCCATACGTAGAATTGTATCTGTCCTGATTGCAATCCTCTGATATGGTAGGATACGCTTTGAGAAACGGTTGCGAACATATTCATTGTTCCGTCTACAATATGGCGGTCGAACCAAGCGATAGGGGTAGATATATATCTGAAAATAATTTTCTTTGTGATGAACATATATACCTCATCAATATAGAAGCGATGTGATGCGGCTGTATAAAGGCCTTTGAATGTGGTTGCCAACTTGTGAGGTTTCGGATTTTCTTTTTTATACAACCATGTAGCCAACGCTATACCGCATATTCCAATAACAAC
>JAFUKV010000111.1 GCA_017467745.1 Bacteroidaceae bacterium
CAACGACTCTCAACGCCAAGCTACAAAAGAAGCCGGAGAAATTGCAGGATTGAAAGTAAGACGTATCGTTAACGACCCGACTGCCGTCGCATTGGCTTATGGTTTGGACAAAACAAATAAAGATATGAAAATCGCCGTATTCGACTTGGGCGGCGGTACGTTCGATATTTCTATCCTCGAATTAGGCGACGGCGTTTTTGAAGTAAAATCGACAAACGGCGATACTCATTTAGGAGGCGACGATTTCGACCACGTTATCATCGACTGGCTGGCCGATGAATTTAAAGCAGAAGAAGGCGTAGACCTGCGTCAAGACCCGATGGCTTTACAACGTTTGAAAGAAGCTGCCGAAAAAGCCAAAATCGAATTATCAAGCACTACTTCTACCGAAATCAACTTACCGTACATCATGCCGGTAAACGGTATACCCAAACACTTGGTAAAAACGCTGACGCGCGCTAAATTCGAACAACTTTGCGACAAATTGATTCAAGCTACGCTCGAACCGTGCCGTAAAGCTTTGGCCGATGCCGGATTAAAAGCGTCCGACATAGATGAAGTTATTTTGGTAGGCGGCTCTACCCGTATCCCCGCTATTCAAGCTATCGTTGAAAAATTCTTCGGAAAAACTCCTTCCAAAGGAGTAAACCCCGACGAAGTTGTGGCCGTAGGCGCCGCTATTCAAGGAGCCGTACTGAGCGGAGAAGTAAAAGATGTGCTGTTGCTCGACGTTACTCCTCTTTCATTAGGTATCGAAACGCTTGGCGGCGTAATGACAAAACTAATCGACGCCAACACCACTATCCCGACCCGTAAATCTGAAACATTCTCTACGGCTGTGGATAACCAACCTTCGGTTGAAATACACGTATTGCAAGGAGAACGCCCTATGGCAAAAGACAACAAAACAATCGGAAAGTTCCACTTAGACGGTATTCCCGCCGCACAAAGAGGCGTTCCTCAAATCGAAGTAACGTTCGACATCGATGCCAACGGTATTTTGAATGTTTCCGCCAAAGATAAAGGAACAGGCAAAGAACAAAGCATCCGTATTGAGGCTTCCAGCGGATTGAGCGACGCAGAAATCAAACGCATGAAAGAAGAAGCTGCCGCCAACGCCGAAGCCGATGCCAAAGAAAAAGAACGCATCGAAAAATTGAACCACGCTGACTCTCTTATCTTCCAAACTGAAAAACAGTTGAAAGATATGGGCGATAAAATTCCGGCTGACAAAAAAGCCACTATCGAATCGGCTTTGGGCAAATTGAAAGATGCTCACAAGGCACAAGATATGGCTGGTATCGACGCTGCGACAACCGAGCTGAACAACGCTTTGCAAGCTGCTGCGCAAGATATTTACAATGCACAGAACGCCGGAGCGCAACAACCCGGAGCAGACGCTCAACAGCAACAACAGTCTGCAAGCAACAATAACAGTGGAGACAACGTCACCGATGTAGATTTCGAGGAAGTGAAATAAAAGCGACCCGAAACAATAGTCAAATATTATTGAAGCGCAGTAAATAACAGATTTACTGCGCTTTTTATTTTTCCTTCGGACTAATACACATTTCTATCATATACCTAAAACATTTCTTTATTGTTCATAATATAAGTTATCCGGCCTGTTTATGACCTCTGGTCAAAATAGACATCTATCCAAAAAATAATCTTTCCATCCGGAAAGGCCACTATATAAAAATCGTACTACCCCATATTTTAGAATAATCCGCTGCAACAAACTGACCACCCGTTTTGTTATAAAATAAAAGGTTTGTAAATGGTAAAAATGTGGACAACAATTGTATTACTCTTGGTGCTGACGGGATGTATCGCACAGGAGGATGAAATAGACAGCAATTGTATCATCCGGTTTTCTGCGAAGGTGGATAATCCGGAAATCACCTTGAATACCCGGACGTCAATTTCAACAGGAGCTGTTGCCTCTTTTATCTCAGGAGACCAAATCGGTATCACTGAAACGCTGACAGGTCGTAACAATGTCCGATTTTCGTACAATGGTTCCACATGGAATACCACCACCCCGATGTACTGGTTAGACGGAACTTCGGTACATACTTTTTACGCCTATTATCCATATAAAGCTACCAGCACGGGAACTACTATTACCATACCAAATCTAAGTACACAGAAGACGACCACACGCCCCGATTCGATTTGCGACCTATTAATAACCGGAGCTAAAACACAGGTCCGCAGCACAAGCGCCAATGTACCTTTAACATTCCGGCACGGTTTCGCACTGTTGCAGTTCAATATGAACAACGGCATTCTGGGTTTGGGAGGAGCATTACTCAATAGCATGACTATTAACGGAGGCAACACAATGGGAGGAACTGCCCGTTATGGGATTGTGAACAGGACAAACGACGTAACCAAAATCGGGTATAATCTGACTACCGATTCCATATTGGCTACCCCGAACAATGCAGCCACTTACACCCAATCTTTTACAAGCAATACACCTCGCATCAACCTGCTGACAACAAGTGCTACCATTTACGTTTTCGTACTACCGGGTATCTACCAAAATCCTGTGCCGTCGGTTTCTTTCAATCTCGGGTTGTTTAATGTAAAGGCCAATCTGCCTAACAAAGGATTTTCAGCGAACCGCAAATATATATACGGAACAACTATCAGTGTTTTAAGTCTCGACACCCGGTCTGATACCGGAGAGGCGGAAATGAAGCTGACATTGGAACGGGTTGAACCGTTGAGTCCGTAGCCCATCATCAAGTTCGGATAAAAAGCATTACTATTTATTAATCAATAAAAAAGGAGAAAGTATGAAAAAGATTATTTTATTTGTATTCTTATCAGCCGTCTATTTCAGTTGTACCAAAGAGACGGATTGCGACTCGATTCGTTCGAACGATTTTGACCAGATAGCCATTTCGGCTGAGATTATTAACGCCGACATCCATTCGCGCACCGGTTATACAGGCAGTTCGGCTGTTTGGGCTAACAACGATTCGCTCGGTTTATTCTGCCAACAAAGTAAAGCCGCAGCTGTCAACCTCCGGTTCCTCTTGTCTGGCGTCGGCAGTACGCCGGTCTGGACTCCCGCCACCCCCATTTACTGGGCTGACGCCTCTACATTTCATAAGTTTTTAGGATATGTTCCCTATGCTTCGGGCAATAATGACCCGACAGCAGTGAAACTGCCGGCACTCACTCCGCAGAACGGGACTATCAATCCGGCCAAAGATTTTCTGATTTCCAACAACCAGTACGCAACCGGTGTACAACGTTCGGGATCGGCTGTTCCTCTGAACTTTACCCATGCACTGGCACTGATACAGTTCGACATTACTATCGGCAACAGCATAACGGCATCGACGGTACTGAACAATTTAGTACTGGCTGCCGGCCCAACCGATAAACTGATTAACACCGACGGCACGTCGACCATTAACCTTTCTTCGGGAGCAATTTCTCCGTCGGCATCGGCTACTACCAATACTATCACCGTTACGCCCGCGTCTGCACCGACATTGAGCGGCACAGCCGTTACATTGTACGTTCTGATTCTGCCGGGTACTTATACTGCCCCAACGCTTCAACTCAACCTGACCGAACCTGTAACGGGAGCTATCGCCGTACCGGCCAAGCCCCTTGCAACCACCACTTTTGCAGCCAACACAAGGTATACTTACTCTGTCAACGTAACCCGCACGGCACTAACCATTTCTACCCCCACTATTACCGACTGGACTCCCGTATCGGGCGGTAATATTAATCCGGGTATTTAATCGAAAAGTTCAGGCTTAAAACTATATAAAAAGGGATGTACTGTATACATCCCTTTTTATATGGAGAAAAATAATCAATAAAAAAAACGCAAGCGCAACTGGATATAAAAAGAATCCTTCTACCTCGCTTTGTAAAGAAGATTGCTATTCCACCCGCACGAAAGGTTGTTTTTCGTTACCCGTCCACCGGTATAAACAAACCGTACTGTTTTGTTTCTTGTCTTCGGAGACTCCATTATGAGAAATATAAAAATATCCGTTACCAAGCGGACACAGTCCGGTAGCGCCCCATTTAAAGTTCCACCCCCACGTATCGCTCGCAGCATCATATAGCCCTTGCGGTAATAAGGAGAGTACCTCACCTTCTACATCCGTATCAAATCCCTGTAATTTTTCTTTCCGAGCTTTTTCAGAACCGTCTATCACAAAAAGCGAATAGTTCGGATACGAAGATTTTTTCCCGGCATAAACAGCAGCATAACAGTTCCCCGAAGCCGGATCGTAGGCTAAATTTTGTATACCGTATGATGTATTGCCCGTGCGCACAAAATATTTATGAAGCGGCTTTTCCGGACCGCTAAAATGTAAATCGTTCTGCGAAAGCGGGCGTTCATATTTCTTCCAGTTCCTCGTATCGTAAGCCAATATCACTTGATAATCGTTATCGGTTCTTTTTACATCGCCATAAATACCGTAAGCCACATGGAGATAATATTTTCCGCTCTTTCCTTTTCCGAACTCCGGAGCGAACGTCGTACCGTCTATTCCCGAACAGCCGAAACGATGTTCCACTTCTCTCCCGCCATTTACAACCGAAGCATAATAATCATCGGTAGGCTCTTTCAAGAAAACGGTAGTCATCACCTTATCTTTTTCAGCGTCCATACCGGGACGAGTGATAGCTTCTACATCAAAAATGGCGATATAAAATGCACTCCGGCGTTCGGCAGCCTGCTGTCCGTCGATACCTTTTCCAATCGCATCGTTCTTATATTCTAACGACCCGTACACCCTGCCATCGTCCGGATTTACGGTAAGGCATCCTAAATGCCCCGTCAGTCCTTTTACACTACCTATCAGGTTTCCTTGCAAATCGGTTTTCAACAATTGAGTGGTGAATGAAAAATAGATATATCCCCGTTGCAGATCGACGGCAATGCCTTGTACATGAAACCTATCTTGATTTCCCGAAAAAATCTCTTTCGGAATTTTCGTTATATCCGCAACTTGTTCGCTGCCAAACGCAACCTGCCCCGACTTACATCCCGCAAACAGCAACGGCAAGCATAACAATAAAAAATAAAAGGTTTTAATCATAATAAAAGGTTTTGGGCAAATGTAAGCATTTTATTCCGCAAATCCCATTCCGATACAATCGTTAAAATAAAAGCGAATAGCATAAAGAATCACATTTTATCGACTTATTTTTCAAATAATTGCTGCATCCTCATTATTATGCCTATATTTGTCAGAGAAACAAATGACAGTTTATATCGTTCTATTATCTCTTCTATCATTATTCGGAGATTCTTCATCCGAAAATTTTATTACAGAAAACAGATCTTTTCCGAGCCCGATTTTGTTTATTTTCTAATTTTAATTTTACGTATTTATGAACATGTACATTGGAAACCTTAACTACAATGTTAAGGAACCGGATTTGAGAGAAGTTATGGAAGAGTATGGAACCGTCGATTCGATAAAGGTAATTACCGACCGGTATTCAGGCAAATCGAAAGGATTCGCATTTGTCGAGATGCCGAACCACGCCGAAGCCCGGAAAGCGATAAACGAGCTGAACGGCGCCGAATACGAAGGCCG
>JAFUKV010000112.1 GCA_017467745.1 Bacteroidaceae bacterium
CCTCAGGATTTATTGCCGGAGGAGCTTTAATGGGAGTTGTTAGCGCAGCATTACGATTTGCCGGATTAAACTTAGAAACCGAAATGAACGAGTCTATTAAACAAGCGTTGGGTCTAATAATGTACTTATTGCTTATTCTCTATCTCACATATTCAAGTATTCGGGTTACAAAAAGAAATAACTAATCAGAAATTGCACTCATATTTTTCATTATGAAAAAGATAATTTTATCAATCATTGTTGCCGGTATAACCGTCATATCTCATGCCCAATCGATAGAACCTTTCAAGGATGGAGACCGGATAGTATTTTTAGGTAATAGCATAACAGACGGGGGACATTACCATTCTTACATCTGGCTCTATTACATGACACATTTCCCCAATATGCCGATAACAATATTCAACGGCGGTATCGGAGGAGATACTGCATACGATATGTACAAACGTTTGGACGGAGACATATTCAGCAAAAAACCTTCTGTGCTGATAGTTACATTCGGAATGAACGACTCCGGATACTTTGAATACAATGGTGACAACGCGTCTGAATTTGCAGAAACAAAATATCAAGAATGTATAAATAATTACAAACTAATAGAAAAACGGCTTTTGTCATTGCCTTCTACCCGTATCATAATGGCGGGAACTTCTCCCTATGATGAAACCGTCGAAATAGCAGGGAACACCGTATTTAAAAAGAAGAATGAAACGATAAAAAAAATTATCGGCTACCAAATTGAATCTGCAAAACAAAACAAATGGGAGTATATTGACTGGAATGCACCGATGCTCGCAATCAATCGAGAACGGCAAAAGAAGAATCCGAAATTTACTTTATGCGGAGGAGACAGAATTCATCCGGATAATGACGGACACATGGTAATGGCCTATCTGTTTCTCAAAGCACAAGGATTTGCAGGGCAATGTGTAGCGGACATGGAGATAAACGCTATGAAACAAAAAGCGGAAAAAGCTATTAATTGTGAAATTACCGACATAAAAAAGACAGGTAAAGAACTTTCGTTCTCCTATCTATCCGAATCGTTACCTTATCCGCTCGACACCATTGCGAGAGGTTGGGGGTCTAAACATAGTCAGGCAGAAGCAGCAGAATATGTTCCGTTCACACAGAAAATGAATTCCGAGACATTGAAAATACACGGATTGCAAGGTCAATATAAACTATTGATCGACAATGAAGAAATCGGCATTTGGAGTGGAAAAGAACTAAGTAAGGGCATCAACTTAGCCATCCAGACAAAAACACCCCAGTACCAACAGGCTTTGGCTATCATGCACCTCAACGAGCGCAGATGGGAGATAGAAAGAATGTTTAGAGAATACGCTTGGTGTCAGTTCGGCTTTTTTCAACAACAAGGTTTACTCGATGCCAATGACCGCAAAGCCATTGAAGTTATGGATGATAATATAAATAATAATGTTTTATTGAAAAACCGGAGAGATACGTACACAAAAATGATGCACCAACCTGTTCGAGAAGCCATGAACAAGGAAATGGACGTTCTAATTTCGACAATTTACGAAATCAATAAACCCGTAAAACGAAAAATCACTATCAGAAAAATCAATTAGCATTATAAATAAATACAGATATAAAAATTGCGCAGAAATGAAATCAAACATTATCTGCGCAATTTATTTTCTGAAAACCGCTAAATTCAGATCAAATAATAGTGTCCTTTAAAAAATCCAACCGAGAGAAAGTTGCACCATCTGGTTTTTATTGTTTTTACCATTATTGTACTCACTCTTTATCGGATTTGTAAAACCTGCTACATAACGGGCTTCTGTCATAAAATTCAGTCCGATAAGATTGAATTCATATCCCAAACCTGCAACAAACCCGACATCCATAGTGTTATACATATCATGATCTGTAACAGACGTATTATCCCCCATATTATATTGGTCGAATACTTTAAATCCGATTTGAGGACCCAATTCAAGATTCAACGTTTTATATAAATACAATTTCGCCAATATAGGAATAGAGATGTAATTTAACCGCAAATTAGCGCCTTCCTTAAAGTCGGTTCCCATCATCGAAAACAAAGCATCAGCCTGAAAACCGAGATAATCGTTATACCGATACATCGCAAATGCACCCACATTTACGCCACCGCGCCAAGATTGAGCATCAATGTTACTGATGCTTGTAATATTAGCGCCTATTTTCGGGCCGAAACTCCATCTTTTTTCTTGTGCGAAAGTTATACCCGAACCTACTACCAATAAAGCCAAGACGGCTACAAAAAATTTCTTTTTCATTGTTTTGTTGTTTTATTCGTAAATTCAAAAAACGTTTACAAAAAAAACAAACATACATAACAAATAGTTCGGGAACATAAAAATAAAAACAGGAGATGTTTGTAGAACATCTCCTGTTTCATAAATTATTGACGTAACAATTCTGTCAAATTCTCGGGAGAAATATTTTTAGCGATAATTATGCCATCTTTATCTATCAGATAATTGGCAAGTCCTTCTTTCAAGCGGAACGCTTTATATAAATCCGATTCCGTACCTGCCGCATCGAAATACTGATAAGCAGCATCTACTTTATCAAGCCTTACCGTCTCTTCAAATACCCGAATGTTCGTATCGTACGAAACCGATACATAACGAAGTTTTCCTTTCTGCCGCTCGGCAACATTATTAAACCTCACATTCGAGATTCGAGACATGGCATCATAGCTTGCCCAAAAGTTCAATAAAATATATTCTCCGGCTTTTACATTTAAATCTTCCGCACTAACCGATAAACTATCAATCTTTATTTGCGGCGATTTACTTCCGGGAGAAAGCCCTACTCCGGAAAAAGTTTCTTTGTCAATAAATGAAAATGATAATGCTAATAGCGAAAATGCGACAAAGAAAAACGCAATTTTCTTCATAATCTAATTTTAATGTTTCTACTAAATCTAATATTCAAACCTCACGTTCAAACATCAGACCCCGCTGATTTTCAACGGCCAGCATACCAGCAGAACGCTTTCTGACACAAAATATGCTTTTTAAAACACAACAAAGGTGCGACAAAATTATCGGTCACACAAATGCTTTTTAATATTTTTTATATTATCATTCTGGTTAACAGACCATAATAACATTCTTTTAATTTGTTTTTCATATCTATCCACAACAAGAACCGCCTCTTTATGGTAATATAAAAAGAATCCACAATTAAATTCTACTATATCTATGGCAATCTTTTTTATTACCTTTGCATTTCGTTATCAATTATAATTTATGAAACAAAAATCTGAAATCATACTAATCAGCATCTCTGGCGAAGATAAACCGGGAGTAACATCCGCTCTAACCGAAATTTTAGCGAAATACGATGCCTTCATTCTCGACATCGGACAAGCCGATATTCATCATACGCTCTCTTTGGGCATTCTTTTTAAAACATCCGGAGAAAAATCGGGCGACATTTTAAAAGACTTGTTATTTAAAGCATACGAATTGGACGTTAATATCAAATTCTCCCCCGTCTCTGAAAGCGAATACAATAGTTGGGTAAGCATGCAGGGAAAAAACCGTTACATCATAACTATTTTAGGCAGAAAAATTACAGCTCGCCAAATCGGAGAAGTTACTCGTATCGTAGCAGAGCAAGGCCTCAATATAGATGCCATACAGCGATTAACAGGAAGAATCCCTCTTGAAGAAAACGCTCAATCGTCAAAATCTTGTATCGAGCTCTCGGTACGAGGAACTGCCAAAGACCACACTCAGATGCAATCGGATTTCATGCAACTGGCTTCTCATTTAGGTATCGACATTTCTTTACAACAAGACAACATGTTCAGACGCTGCCGCCGATTAATCTGTTTCGATATGGATTCTACGCTAATAGAAACCGAAGTTATCGACGAACTGGCATTACGGGCGGGGGTAGGCGACGAGGTAAAAGCCATTACCGAATCTGCCATGAGAGGAGAAATAGACTTTTCGGAAAGTTTCAAAAAACGAGTATCCTTACTAAAAGGACTTGATGTTTCGGTTATGGAAGACATCGCAAAAAACCTCCCCATTACAGAAGGAGTAGACAGATTGATGAGTACTCTGAAAACCGCCGGATTTAAAATTGCCATTCTTTCAGGGGGATTTACCTATTTCGGCAACTATTTGAAAAAACTATATGGCATAGACTACGTATATGCCAACGAGTTAGAGATTGTTGACGGTAAATTAACAGGTAATTATATAGGCGATATTGTAGACGGTAAACGCAAAGCCGAACTTTTACGATTGATTGCCCAAGTAGAAAACGTGGACATAGCCCAAACAATAGCCGTAGGCGACGGAGCAAACGATTTGCCCATGTTAAGCATCGCCGGACTGGGAATAGCCTACCACGCAAAGCCCAAAGTAAAAGAGAACGCCAGCCAGTCTATCTCTACAATAGGATTAGACGGTGTACTCTATTTTATCGGATTTAAAGATTCTTATTTTGGACAGCACAAATAAAACTTATTGCAGAATATAGACGTTCAAATATCGGGAAATAAATAATATTTTTTTTCGTTTTGTTATTTTCATTTCCAGAAAACTCACATTTGTAAAATAATTCATAGCTTTGGAGTATAATTTTGTAAATATGAAAAAATTCTTTCTCGCTTTTTTTAGTATCCTTTCAATATATACCTCTCTTTCAGCTCAAACTGTCGGTTTGGTGCTAAGTGGCGGAGGAGCCAAAGGAATAGCTCACATCGGGCTTCTGAAAGCATTGGAAGAAAACAATATTCCCATTGACTATGTAGCCGGGACATCTATGGGCGCTATTGTCGGAGCATTATACGCTATGGGATATACTCCCGACGAAATGTTAGCAATAATAGACTCTGACGACTTCCGGTCTTGGCTAACCGGAAAAATAGACGAAAAATACATCTATTATTTCCGCAAACCGGAACCGTCTCCCGAAATCGTATCATTTAAAATAGGCATACGCGATTCCAGTAAAATTTCGCCGCATTTTCTACCACAAAGCCTTATCAATCCGTTGCCGATGAATTATGCGTTTATGACATTATTCAGTCCATCTTCGGCTCATGCAAAAAATAATTTCGACAACCTTTTTGTTCCGTTCAGGGCTGTTGCATCTGACGTGTACAATAAACGCCCCGTTATTTTGAAAAACGGAGATTTAGGCGATGCCGTACGGGCTTCCATGAGCTATCCGTTCGTATTTAAGCCAATAGAAATGAATGGAGTACTCATTTACGATGGGGGTATATACAATAATTTTCCGGTAGATGTAATGAAAGCAGATTTCAATCCGGACATCATTATCGGGAGTATCGTATCTGACACATTGACTAAACCGAACGATGAAAATCTTTTTTCGCAAATAGAGAATATGGTAATGCAAAAAACCAATTATTCTATCGACGAAAAAGACGGTATTCTTTTGAGTTTCAAACTAAGCGACATCGGGTTGCTTGATTTCCATAAAGCAGAACAAATTACCAAAATCGGATATGACGGGGCTATGGCGATGATGGATTCTATCAAACACCGCATTCCTCGTGAAATACCACAAGAAACAAGGGCTGTAAACAGGGCGATGTATAAAACTCAATTACCGGACTTAACGTTTAACAGCGTATCGGTAGAAGGCGGAAACACGGCGCAACGCTCATATATCCGGAAACAATTCGACCCGGACAATGAAAGTTTAGATAATGAAGAGGTAAAAAAAACATACTTCAAATTAGTAACCGATTCTAAAATAGCCGACCTTATACCCCACGCTATTTATAACGAAAAGACAGAAATGTTCGACTTGAATTTAAAAGCCAAAATGAGCGATAACATAGTTGCCAGTCTTGGAGGATTTATTACTTCATCCAGTTCAAATCAAGTTTATTTAGGAGCACAATATCGTACATTAGGCAGTTACTCTACCGACTTCAATATAAACGGTGAATTCGGCCAGATGTATAACAGCGCTATGGCTTCCGCTCGTTTCGAAATGCCGAGCAACATACCCATGCACATAAAGCTGATGTACGTCTTTTCGGGGCATAAATATTATGAAAACGAAAAGCTGTTTTATACAACCAATTCTCCCGCCTTTATCCGCAATCTCGAATCGTTCGGAAAACTTCGTTTCAGCCTTCCGTTCTTAACAAATTCCAAAACAGAGATATCCGTCGGATACGGATATTTATATGACCGATATTATCAGTCGAACACCGTCGACTTCTCAAAAGTTAAAGCATACCAAAGCAAATATTATTTGGGAATGGGTTCTATTAAATTTGAAAAGAACACATTAAATTCATATATGTATCCTTCTTCGGGAGGACATTTCTCCTTATCCGGAAAAGTTATTTTCGGAAAAGAACGCTACTTTCAACGATCTGAGCAAGAAATAATCAAGAACTCTGACAGTAAAAACCATTCGTGGATAGAATTGAACGCTAAAAGCGAACATTATTGGAATACCTCCAAAAAATTCACTCTCGGATTTAAAAGTGAGGTTGTTATATCAAGTAAAAATTTTTATAATAATTATACTTCTACTATTATACAAGCACCGGCGTTTACCCCTACACCTCAAAGCCAAACGGTATTTAACGAGTCTATGCGCGCCAATCAGTTTATGGCAGCCGGTATTATCCCAATTTGGAAAATCATGAACAATTTTCATCTCCGCACAGAATTCTACGGTTTTGTACCTGTATTTGAAATAAAACGGGGAGAAAACAATAATCCCTATTACGGCAAGTTGTTCCGTTCTTTTGAGTATTTAGGAGAGGTTTCTCTGGTTTATCAATTACCTTTCGCCTCTATAAGCGCATACGCCAATAAATACAGTTATCCTAACGATAATTGGAACTTCGGGGTTACTTTCGGTATTTTAATGTTTAATCCAAAATTTCTGGATTAACTTTCTCAATACATTATCCCCTGATTTATTGTAACATATTCATTCCATAGCAAAGATACCTAAAAAAAAGACATAAAAAGGACTTGCCTTTTCTAAATTTATTATTACCTTTGCATCGCAATTGGCTCCGTGGCTCAACTGAATAGAGCATCTGACTACGGATCAGAAGGTTACAGGTTTGAATCCTGTCGGAGTCACAACATTGCGCAATCTTTATTTCTTGGCTCCGTGGCTCAA
>JAFUKV010000113.1 GCA_017467745.1 Bacteroidaceae bacterium
AACGCAAAACTTTCAGCCATATTCAGTACATTCACGCTGAAAGACAAAATTACCCCCAATTCGACAAACGAAGAAGTTATCAGCGTTTTGAAAAAAGAAACAACCGATGCTATCGATAACTCATTTAATGTTCTTCGTAATCGTATAGACCGTTTCGGTGTAGTTGCCCCCAACATCCAAAAAATGTCCAAAGACGGACAAATCTTAATTGAATTACCGGGTGTGAAAGAACCTGAACGCGTACGGAAGCTATTACAAGGTAGCGCTAACCTCGAATTCTGGGAAACATATAACCTTACAGAAATATATCCCCAATTAGCAAAAGCCAATTTGTTAATTGCAGATATCGAAAAAGCGAAATCCGCCAAAGACGAAATCGAACAAAAGCCCTCAGAAACTATTTCAGAAAGACAAAACGAACCTACCAACGTAGGGATAGACAGTCTTTTAGTAGAATCGGAAGAATTGAAAGAAGCCGAAGATTTGTCAAAAGATCAGGCCGAATGGATGAAAAACAATCCTCTTTTCGCCAAATTACAAATTAACCAATATCAAGGTCAAGTAGCGGAAAGCCCGGCTATCGGTGTAGCCCATTACTCAGATACCGCTCTTATTAACCAATACTTGAACTTGAAGCAAGTAAAAGAATTGCTTCCCCGTCATCTTACGTTCAAATGGACAGTAAAAGCCATTGACGCCAAAGAACAATATTATCAATTAGTAGCTCTCAAAGGAAGCAATAGAAACGGTACCCCAGCATTGGAAGGCGATGTTATCACCGACGCAAATGTATCTTACGGACAAGGAAGCAAAATGCCTACCGTAAGCATGCAAATGTCTCCGGAAGGAGCTAAAATCTGGGCACGCCTCACCAAAGAAAACAAAGGACGATGCATTGCTATCGCTCTTGACGATTACGTTTACTCTTACCCTGTTGTAAACCAAGAAATTCCGGGTGGAAATTCTGAAATATCAGGAAACTTTACTCCCGAAGAAGCTAACGACTTGGCAAACGTACTGAAATCGGGAAAAATGGCTGCCCGCGTACACATTGTACAAGAAGACGTTATTGGCCCATCTTTGGGTAAAGAAGCCGTAGAAAGCGGTATATGGTCGTTCGTATTCGCTCTTATACTATTGATGATATATATGATAGGCGTATACAACATAGTACCGGGATTAATCGCCAACATCGGGCTGATTGTAAACCTATTCTTTACAATGGGTATATTGGCGTCATTCCATGCAGTTCTCACACTATCCGGAATTGCAGGGTTGGTATTATCATTAGGTATGGCGGTAGATGCTAACGTGCTTATTTACGAACGCGCAAAAGAAGAATTGCGTGCCGGTAAAACTTTGCGCAAAGCGATTGAAGAAGCATATAAAAACGCGTTCTCTGCTATTTTTGACTCCAACTTGACATCAATCATCACAGGCTTTGTCTTGTTCTATTTCGGCACAGGCCCTATCAAAGGCTTCGCCACGACACTAATAATCGGTATCGTTTCATCTTTCTTTGTCGCTATCTTCCTTTCTCGTATGATATTTGAAAGAGGTATTGAAAACGGTTGGTTTAAAAACCTAACGTTCACAACACCAATGACAAAAAAATTCATGACGAATTGCCACTACGACTTTATTGGATCAAGCAAAATCGGACATATCATTTCTATCTCGGCTATTGTTATCTGTACAATTTCTTTTGCCGTAAGAGGATTGAACCAAGGCATTGATTTTTCAGGAGGCAGTAACTATGTTATCCGATTTGAACAACCGGTTAATACCGTAGAAATAGCTGATATGTTGAAACCGAATTTTGAAGGAGCCTCTCTTTCGGTAATTACAATCGGAACTGAAAATCAAGTACGCGTATCGACAAACTACAAAATCGAAGATAAAGAAAACGACATAGACAAAGAGATAAAAGAAAAATTGTATGCCGGATTAAAACCCATATTAGGAAACACTACATACGAACAATTCGTAGAAAACAACATTCAGAGTTTCCAAAAAGTAGGACCGAGTATCGCTGATGATATCCGTACCGGAGCAATTTGGGCGATATTATTTTCTTTAATCGGAATGGGATTATACATTTTGATTCGTTTCCGTGATATCGCATTCAGTGTGGGAACCATATCATCAGTAGCATTCTCTACCTTCATGATCATCGGATTCTACTCATTATTCTACGGAATCTTGCCATTCTCTATGGAAATAGACCAATCGTTCATCGCAGCAATCCTTACGGTTATCGGGTACTCGGTAAACGACACGGTGGTAGTATTCGACCGTATACGCGAAGTAAGTAATCTCTACCCGTCGCGCGACAAAAAAGCAATTATGAACGAAGCTATGAACAGCACCCTTTCCAGAACTTTCAACACAACCATAAGTACAGCAATAGTTCTTTTGTGTATTTTCTTGTTAGGTGGCGATACAATCCGCAGCTTTACCTTTGCAATGTTATTCGGAGTAATAGTAGGGACATATTCAACTTTAGTTAATGCAGCTCCGATTGCTTATACAATCCAAATGTATAGATTGAAAAAAGCGGCGAAAAAATAAAACTAATCTTACCCCTATAAAAACGGTCTACCCGCAAGGTAGACCGTTTTTTACATATTGGTGTACGCGAAACACGTTTAACCCCCTGTTTTGACAGTATTACAATTCGCCACCTTATCTTTCAGCTACCCGCCAAAAGTTCTCCTTTTGAATGGTATTTGTCGGTCTGAAATGTCTTTTTGCCTACTTGTGGCCTTTCTTCTGGATTTTTATACCAAAACGAGCAACTTCTCCTATACACTTTACATGTCGGCTGTACGAGAAAAAAGAATGTCCATGCAGGGTATTAAACCTTAACAAATATTAATTCTTTTCACATAATATCAAATATTTGAAACCGCAACAATTTATATTGTCTCTGAAATAAAAATTGTACATATTCAAAACCTCCGTAAACATCTCCCAGAAACACGCTTTCTACGCCTTTATAGAAATAAAAAAAAGAAAGAGCCAAAAACTCTTTCTTTATCAATAAAAAATTTCGTACCCTCGCCGGGAATCGAACCCGGATTTAAAGTTTAGGAAACTTCCGTTCTATCCATTGAACTACAAGGGCAATTCTAAATGAATTACAAAAGTACAACAAAAAAGCATATCTGCCAATACAGAATTAAACTAATCAAATAAAGATCGCAACACATCTAACGACTTCAAGCGTCCCATCCCGGAATGATGCAGTCTGAAATAAGTTACAACACGCTCCAAAATCCGCCACCTTTCTACTCGGGAAAGTCTAAACAAATGAAGGTTTTGGTAATTCATTCGCATCAACAGAGCCAAAAATTTCGCCTCCTCCGGATACAAGAAATACCCATGTTCTGGTAAAGAAACAGAAAATATTCCATTCATCATATCGAAATATACGCCCTCCTTATAATCCTCAATATTCGGATAAAATCCCAAGAAACTGGAAAATTGAAATAAAAAACAAAGATGAAAATTCGCTTTACCTTCTTCCAAATAATCCAAGATTTGAACAGAATGAACCAAAAAATCAAAAAAAGGAAGATTGGCCTCCGGATCTTTTATAGTTCGCGACAAGAACTCTGATAAGAAAAGAGCCACGCTACGCTTCACCTCATCATATGGCAAATGCTGAAAAACAAGTAAAGGCTGTACCTCACGTATCCGTTGCAACTCCCTACCCGGTTTATGCTCTACAACCATTTCGAGGACAGAAAAAGGGAAAAACAACGTTCGCAAACGAGCAGATTTACGCGATGCAGATAAAGAAATCGCATAGGCAGTACGCCCAAACATTTCGGTATAAACATGCACCACAGATAATTTATCATTATAAGCAGCCGTATACAACACAACGCCTTTCGTTTTTTCCAGCATAAATTACGTCTCCATTCTTTGAAATACCACAAAAATAAGTTATTCTTGCAGAAAATATCATTTTTATTCTATTAAAACGAATGGAAGAACTTACTTTAACCACTCCTTCTTTATTATTTTCGGCTGTCTCGCTAATCATGTTGGCATATACAAACCGTTTTTTATCATACGCCCAAGTTATTCGATCATTAAAAAAAGAATATGACCAAACACCTACACATACAGGCGCCGCACAAATAGAAAATCTTCGCAAACGCCTGTACCTGACTCGATCTATGCAAATATTAGGAATAAGCAGTTTATTACTCAGCGTGCTATGTATGTTATTTGTTTACATCAACTGGCAGGCGGCAGCAGTCATAATATTCGGTATCTCATTATTATCGCTGATTATTTCTCTCGCTATATCCATTAAAGAAATACTAATCTCAGTAAAAGCGCTCGAACTGCACTTAAAACACATCGAGCATGAAGATAATAATAGCAAAAGGCATATCAAACAATAAAAGACACCCCCTAAAACTGTTCATTTAAAATAAAAAAAAAGCAATCACAATATTTTTTACAGAAAAATTTTGTCAATTAAAAAAACCAGTATATATTTGCACTCGCATTTAAGAAATCCTGTTTTTCAGGAAAATGCTCATATAAAAGGCCCATTCGTCTATCGGCTAGGACGTCAGATTTTCATTCTGAAAAGAGGAGTTCGATTCTCCTATGGGCTACAATAAATAAAATAGAAAAATTAAAGGAGATTAGTTGTAATGGCAAATCATAAATCATCTATCAAGAGAATCAGACAAACTCGCACTGCGACATTACGCAATCGTTATTACGGAAAAACCGCTCGTAACGCCGTAAAAAAACTTCGTGCTCTCACTTCTAAAGAAGAAGCCGTTGTTTTATACAAAAAGGTATCTGGTATGCTTGACAAACTTGCAAAAAAGAATGTCATTCATAAAAACAAAGCTAATAACTTAAAATCTAAATTAGCTCTACACATCAACAAATTATAATAACGGAACAAAATCCGTTACCAATGGCCCATTCGTCTATCGGCTAGGACGTCAGATTTTCATTCTGAAAAGAGGAGTTCGATTCTCCTATGGGCTACAAAGTACCGAATATTTCGGTACTTTTTTTATTCCATTTTCCCTTCCTGCCTTTCGATAAAAAATCAAATAATTACCCTCATATTTCGAGATTTTTTATTACCTTTGTTTATTATCGTTGTATAGTTTTGAGAACAAATAAAAAGCACAAAATCAGATAAAAAGTACCTAAAAAAATGTCAGAAGAACAACTTACAAACGGCACTAACTCATATTCTGCGGACAGTATTCAAGTATTAGAAGGATTAGAAGCCGTTCGCAAACGTCCTGCCATGTACATCGGAGACATCGGTCCCAAAGGATTGCATCATCTGGTCTATGAAGTGGTAGATAATTCAATAGATGAGGCTCTGGCCGGTTATGCAACACACATAGAAGTAGTCATAAACGAAGATAACTCCATTACAGTAACAGATAACGGACGAGGTATTCCCGTTGATATGCACGAAAAAGAGCATAAATCGGCTCTGGAAGTCGTACTTACAGTACTTCACGCCGGAGGAAAATTCGACAAAGGTTCCTACAAAGTATCCGGAGGATTACATGGTGTAGGTGTATCGTGCGTAAACGCCCTTTCAACTTATTTAAGAGCAGAAGTACGGCGTAACGGCAAAATTCACATGCAAGAATTTTCACGAGGAAAAGCGTTACACGACATTAACATAATTGGAACCACCGAAGAAACTGGTACTACGATTATTTTCAAACCCGACGACACTATCTTTTCTACAACAATATACGATTATAAAACATTAGCAAACCGATTGCGCGATCTTGCCTACCTCAACGCAGGCATCACCTTGTCTTTGACAGACAATCGAGAAATCGATGCAGAGGGAAATCCCAAGAAAGAAGTATTCTTCTCCATAGACGGGCTAAAAGAATTTGTTCGTTACATAGACGGAGCCAAAGAACACCTTATCGAAGATATTATCCATATCAACACAGAGAAACAAGGAATTCCCGTAGAGGTAGCAATGACGTACAATACCTCATACAATGAAAATATCTATTCGTATGTCAACAACATCAATACCATAGAAGGAGGAACGCATTTGTCCGGATTCCGACGCGGATTGACCCGTACTTTAAAGAAATATGCCGAAGATTCCAAACTACTTGAAAAAGTAAAAGTAGAAATCAGCGGAGACGATTTTCGCGAAGGATTAACCGCCGTTATCTCTGTAAAAGTAATGGAACCCCAATTTGAAGGACAAACAAAAACCAAATTGGGCAATAACGAGGTAATGGGAGCAGTAGACATGGCCATAGGCGAAGCCTTAAACAATTACTTAGAAGAAAATCCGAAACAGGCGAGAGCCATTGTCGACAAAGTTATTTTGGCCGCTACTGCACGGCATGCCGCACGCAAAGCCCGCGAAATGGTACAAAGAAAAACTCCCCTTTCGGGAAGTTCTCTACCGGGCAAATTAGCAGACTGTTCATTACGAAATCCCGAAGAATGCGAAATCTTTTTAGTCGAAGGAGATTCGGCAGGAGGATCCGCCAAACAAGGAAGAGACAGAATGTTTCAAGCGATCCTTCCTCTTCGAGGCAAAATATTGAATGTAGAAAAAGCGATGCATCACAAAGTGTATGAAAGTGAAGAAATTCGCAATATCTTTACTGCTTTGGGGGTAAGCATAGGCACGGAAGATGATCCCAAAGAGACAAATTTATCAAAACTGCGCTATCATAAAATAATTATTATGACTGATGCCGATGTAGACGGAAGCCACATTGCCACACTTATTATGACATTCTTCTTCCGGCACATGCGTCCGTTGATAGAACAAGGCTATCTATACATTGCCACTCCTCCGCTATATCTTTGCAAGAAAGGCAAAGTTGCGGAATATTGCTGGACAGACCAACAACGGCAACAATTTATTTTAAAATACGGTAACGGAAACGAGAGCCAAATACATACCCAACGATACAAAGGTTTAGGAGAAATGAATCCCGAACAATTATGGGAAACTACTATGGATCCGCAAAACCGAATGCTTAAACAAGTAACCATCGATAACGCCGCCGATGCCGATTTAGTATTCTCCATGTTAATGGGCGAAGAGGTCGGACCTCGTCGCGAGTTCATTGAAGCAAATGCTACCTATGCAAACATAGACGCATAAATCTTACAATAAATCAGTTAAAAGAAAAGCGGAAAGAATTAAAAACTTTCCGCTTTTCTTTTAACGTCAAGAGCAAAAGTCTAATCTTTTTGTTCTATTTTATAAATCAACAATTTATCCACCCGGCTATTATCCATATCCACCACTTCAAATTTCAAATTCCGATATACAAACGAATCACCCTCTTTGGGTATACAGCCTAAAAAGAACATAGTCATACCGCTTAATGTATTAAATCCTTCCGATTCGAGATCATCAAAATTCAAAACGCCCATCTCATCCATAAAATCATCCAAGTTCATCGAACCATCCACTAAAAACGATCCATCCTGCCGCTTAATAATCTCCGTTTCAATTTCCTCCCCTTCTTCAGGAATCTCACCAAAAATGCTCTCTGTCAGATCATGTAAAGTTATAATGCCCTCTACACTTCCATATTCATTTACTACCACACCAAAGCTCCGTTTATTCGTTTTAAATGTCTCTAATGTGCGTAAAGCGTTAAGACTTTCCGGAATATAAAGAGGTTCTTGCACTATTTTTCTCAAATCGAACGTTTCGCCACTGGTTAACAAAACGATAATATCTTTAACGGAAACCACCCCTAAGCACTCGTCTATGGATGAAGTTTCATACAGCAAATATTTACTGAAATGCTTCGTTTCTATAATAGACAACACCTCTTCTTGTCTTTGATTTGTATATAAATTTATGACCTCCGTTCTATGCGTCATCAACTCATTTACTCGCTTGTCTCCGAACCGGAAAACATCTTTAATCATTTCGGTTTCCTCTTTATTTATAACTCCTTGCTGAGAACTTTGATGAAGAATAAACTTTAATTCATCTTCCGTAATAAAACGTTCTCCCGCACTATTAATCCCGAAAAACTTAGAAACAACCTTCGTAGAGACACTCAACAACAAGACAAACGGGTATGAAATACGTGTCAGCCAACGCATAAACGACGATAAAAACATAGCTATACGTTCAGGATTATTCAACGCCAAAGTTTTTGGGACCAGTTCTCCGATAATAAGCGATAAATAAGTAATACACCCTACTACCGTAACCATAGCCAGTTTCCCTGCATACGATTCCAACACCGGTACGGAAGCAAACAACGGAACTAAATCGTCAGCCAAAGCAACTCCCCCAAATGCACCTGAAACGATACCTATCAAAGTAATGCCTACCTGTATAGCAGACAAAATTTTTTCCGGCTCTTCTTTTTGCTTTAAAACCTCCCGAGCTCTCCGACTACCCGAAGAAGCCAATGTTTCAAGCCGCGCTTCGCTGGAAGATACCAGCGCTATTTCATACATAGCAAATACGCCGTTCAATAACAGCAAAACAAGAATAATAAAAATCTCCATACATCTAATTCATATTGCACATCTGCGAAAATAACAAACATTTCTTAACTTGAAAAATTAAAACATAACCATTCTAAAAAGTTCAAATAATTTTTCATTTTGGCATTCACATCAAAAACATTTTCGTAAATAAATAAAAACCGCTACCTTTGCACAATTTTTAAAAGGAAGTGCACATAATATCAACTAAATGAAAATAAAATGATTGGAAAGGTAGAGTTTCAGCCTAAACTATTTAGCGCATTAAAGAACTTCTCGAAAGAAAAATTTTTTGCCGATCTAATGGCCGGCATTATTGTCGGGATTGTAGCCCTACCGCTTGCTATCGCATTCGGTATCGCATCAGGAGTGAGTCCTGAAAAGGGATTGATTACCGCTATCATAGGCGGATTTATCGTTTCGTTTTTAGGCGGCTCATCTGTCCAGATAGGCGGTCCTACCGGAGCGTTCATCGTAATTGTATTCGGAATTATACAAACGTTCGGCATAGAAGGATTAGTTATAGCCACATTCATTGCCGGACTTATTTTGGTTTTAATGGGGGTATTCCACTTAGGAACCATCATTCGCTTTATCCCTTATCCTATCGTCGTAGGATTTACCAGCGGTATCGCCTTAACAATTTTCACTACGCAAATTAAAGATTTATTCGGTTTGTCTATGGAAAAGGTTCCGGCAGATTTCATCTCCAAATGGATAGCATACTTCGAAAATTTCGGATCTATTAATATCTGGGCTACTGCCGTAGGCATCATAAGCATCTTACTAATTGCCATTACACCCAAATTCTCTAAACGGATACCGGGCTCCTTAGTGGCTATTATTATAATGACAATAGCTGTTTATATTCTAAAAAATTATTTCGGCATTACCGGCATAGAAACAATTGGCGACCGTTTCGAAATCAATGCTTCTCTTCCAGATCCGGAACCGTTAAAATTCAACATCGAAACCATAAATCTTCTTCTTCCGTCAGCATTTACTATCGCCATTTTAGGCGCTATCGAGTCTCTGTTATCAGCAACGGTTGCAGATGGTGTTACTGGCGACAGACATAACTCTAACACTGAACTTATTGCTCAGGGAGCTGCAAACATCATAGTACCTATTTTCGGAGGTATTCCCGTAACAGGAGCTATCGCGCGCACCATGACCAATATAAATAATGGCGGACGTACACCCGTAGCCGGTATTATCCATGCCGTTGTATTACTGCTGATTCTGTTATTTTTAGGTCCGCTAACCAAGCACATCCCGATGGCCTGTTTAGCCGGCGTATTAGTAATAGTCTCTTATAATATGAGTGAATGGCGCACTTTCAAGTCATTATTGAAAAATCCGAAATCAGATGTAACCGTATTACTTATCACTCTTTTCTTAACGGTTATTTTCAACTTGACAATTGCTATTGAAATAGGCTTATTATTAGCTATCTTGTTATTCTTACGCCGAGTAATGGACACCACAAATATTTCCGTATTGCGTAACGAGCTAGACTTAGACAAAGGCAACGACCAAAAAACGGCAAATGACAAACTGAATATTGCTCAGGGTGTAGAAGTGTACGAAATAGACGGCCCATTCTTTTTCGGTATAGCCAATAAATTTGACGAACAGATGAGAAACATCGGAGACCGCCCTCTCATCCGTATCATCCGCATGAGAAAAGTTCCGTTTATCGACTCTACCGGATTACACAATTTCGAAATATTTTTCCGGTCATCTCAACAAGAAGGTATTCATATCATCCTTTCTGGAGTAATACCATCAGTTAGAGCTACTCTTGAAAAAGCGGGACTCGATAAATATATCGGCGAAGAAAATATTTTCGACTACATAAACGGCGCCGTTGCCAAAGCCAACGAATTAGCATCCCAATTGCGAATACGAAAATAAAATTGAACTCATAAACATAGAGCAACTCAACTGGAATTCCCCCGTTAATCTGTATTTTCAAGATTTTCGGGGAATTCTTTTTATTCATTAACCAGAAAAGCCACAAAGAAGTTCCATATATATCACAAAAATTTTATTTCTTTGTATAATCAACAAAGAAAAAATATGTCGAAAAGCAATATGCCCTCAAAAAAAGGAAATAAACACCGCTTAAAAAAAGAAGAAATCGTTTCCAGAATTATCGAGTTATTTAACTCAGAGCCATCTAAGCTATTCAACTACAAACAAGTGTCAACTGCTATCCATGCTGTAAACACGATACAAAAACAAATGGTATTCGATATACTGGAAAACCTTCAAATGGAAGATTTCCTTATTGAAACATCTCCGGGATTATACAAACTAAACAGCCGGAGCATTAATATGGAAGGGATATTCGAGCGGAGAAGTAACGGGAAAAACAGAGTATTGGTAGAAGAAGGCGAACCTATATTCATTGCCGAACGCAACAGTTTGCGGGCAATGGATGGAGACAAGGTGCGCATACAACTTTATGCCAAACGAAAAAATTGCGAGCCCGAAGGAGAAGTAATTGAAATACTCGAAAAAGCGCCGCAAATCTTTGTCGGAACACTCGATGTCCAATCCCGATTTGCCTTTTTGGTAACCGATAACAAAATATTGGCAAACGACATATTCATCCCCAAAGAAAAACTTAAAGGCGGCAAAGACGGACAAAAAGCGGTAGTGCGCATTACGGAATGGCCGGAAAAAGCTAAAAACCCACACGGAGAGGTAATAGAAATATTAGTTAAATCGGGAGAAAACAATACCGAAATACACGCTATCTTAGCAGAATTCGGACTTCCGTATAGCTATCCGGAAAAAGTAATAAAAGCAGCAGAACATATTCCCGAAACAATCTCGCCGGAAGAGATAAAAAAACGTGAGGATTTCCGGAATGTTACAACGTTCACTATCGACCCGAAAGATGCGAAAGACTTTGACGATGCCCTCTCTATCCGACAAATAAAAAATGGAAGATGGGAGGTTGGCGTACATATAGCCGACGTAACCTATTACGTCACTCCTGATACTCTCATTGATCGCGAAGCGGAACATCGAGCAACATCTGTCTATTTAGTAGACCGAGTAGTGCCTATGTTACCCGAAAGGCTATGTAATCAAATCTGCTCGCTTCGCCCAAACGAAGACAAATTATGTTTCTCTGTTATTTTTGAATTAGACGAAAATGCGGATGTTAAGAAATCTCACATCACCCGCACGGTTATTCGCTCCGATCGTCGGTTTACATACGAAGAAGCGCAACAAACCATCGAAACCGGAGAAGGTGATTTTAAAGACGAAATTCTGAAATTAAATGCTCTTGCTCAATCGCTCCGAAAAAAACGCTTTACCAACGGAGCTATCAACTTCGACCGGCACGAAGTACGATTCGATATAGATGAAACGGGAAAACCGTTAGGCGTATATTTCAAAATATCCAAAGAAGCGAACAAACTGGTAGAAGAATTTATGCTACTGGCAAATCGTACCGTAGCGGAATTTATCGGAAAGAATCCTCACAATAAATCGACAAAAACATTTGTTTATCGTGTTCATGACTTGCCGGATCCTGATAAAATGAATACGTTCGCCACGTTCATCAACCGATTCGGATACAAACTGAAAACCGAAGGTTCAAAAACAGACATATCAAAATCCATCAACAATTTGCTTTCTGCCGTACAAGGAAAAAGAGAAGAGAACTTAATAGAAACAGTAGCTATCCGAACTATGGCAAAAGCCGTATATACAACCCAAAACATTGGTCATTACGGCTTAGCGTTCAACTATTATACACATTTTACATCTCCCATACGCCGTTATCCCGACATGATGGTACACCGGTTATTAGACCGTTATATGCAAGGCGGACGCAGCGCAAACAAAAAGAAATACGAAGAATTATGTAAGCACTCGTCAGAAATGGAGCAATTAGCGGCAAATGCCGAACGAGCTTCCATTAAATATAAACAAGCGGAATTTCTTAGCGAACGTTTAGGACAAGTATATGAAGGTGTTATATCCGGAGTTACCGAATGGGGCATATATGTAGAAATAAACGAAAATAAATGCGAAGGTATGGTTCCCATACGGGATTTTGAAGACGATTATTACGAATTCGACGAAAAAAACTACTGCCTGATAGGTCGTCGCAAAAAACGTATTTATACACTGGGCGACCCTATAAAAATACAAGTAGCCCGAGTTAACATGGAAAAGAAATTAATTGACTTTGCCTTAGTGGAAGACACCCCTCCATCTACCGCAAAACAAATCCCAGTAACAAAAAATCAACAAAACAATAAAAAGAAATCCAAGAAAAGATAGTTTTTTTACA
>JAFUKV010000114.1 GCA_017467745.1 Bacteroidaceae bacterium
AATATTCTTCAATACGTAATATCTCCGTCAAGCCCATGTTTTGTGTAATTTCTACTGCATTGGTACTCCAAGGGGTAATCATTTCTTTGCGGGGACCGACGAACCATCCGTCAATTTCCGTGTTGTCTAAAACAGAGGCATCGCTGAATAACCAGCTCAATTTTTTTGTTTCTTCCGGTGAAAACGCATGGCCTGCATCTACCGCAATAACAGACTTGGTTGATGTCTTGAAAAAAAGAACCATTGTATTGTTGTTTAATTTATATTCGATTGTTATAGAAAACTATATGTCTTTCTCAATTTCTAATAAAATATCTTTTAAAATCAGGTTGCAAAAATAATGAAATCCTGCGGTCTTTAAAAGAATATTGATAAAACAATTGGGGCTATTTTAATAATTTCCTTGTATATTTGCGCTGTATTAACAGTTTTAGCCAATAAAAGCAATTGAATTGTAAGTTCGCATCGTAAATGGATTTAATGTTATACACAATTATAAGAGGGTTTACTATCGGTATATTGGTATCTGCGCCGATGGGACCGATAGGTGTATTATGTATCCAAAGGACATTGAATAAGGGACGATGGTCAGGCTTTGTTACAGGGGTAGGCGCTTCATTATCAGATTTAGTGTATGCTGTTCTTACAGGATTGGGCATGTCTATTGTTGTTGATTTTGTAGAGTCTAACCAAAGTCTGCTTCAAATTATCGGAAGTTTTGTTTTAGTCGGTTTTGGAGTTTATTTATATAAACAAAATCCGATGCGGAATATAAAAAAGCAACATTCAGGAAAAAGCAATTACACACAAGATTTTTTGACGGCTTTTTTTCTGACATTTTCTAATCCGCTGATTCTTTTTCTTTTCATAGGATTATTTGCTCGGTTGAATTTTTTTGTTGCAGAATCGTCGTTGATTCATTTTATAACGGGATATATTTCTATTGTAGCGGGAGCTATAAGTTGGTGGTTCACTATTACGTATTTTATTAATAAAGTACGTAAAAAATTCAATGTTCGTAGCTTATGGTTGATAAATCGTATAATCGGCGGGATTATTGTGATTATGTCTATTGTTGGTTTTGTAATGGGACTGAAAGAATTTGTCGCTACGATAAAATATTGATTTAATAACATGGAGGATTGGGTATGAAAAAAAAATTAAAGGTTCCGGTAATTCAGAATTTGGATCAAGTAACGTTAGAGTCTGTTGCCGATTTTATGGAGGAACAGGCTGCCCGGCAAAGCATTGAATATGTGAATTGGGAAAAAGATTTTCCGTACAAGCCAATATCTGCATTTGGTATCGCTCGTACAGATAAATATATGTATATAAGTTATTTTGTGCGAGGAAATTGCTTGCGAGCCGTAAATACGAAAAACAATTCGCCTGTTTGGGAAGATAGTTGCGTAGAATTTTTCGTGCAAGTACCCGGAGAAAAAGAATA
Organism: Bacteroidaceae bacterium; assembly: GCA_017467745.1. Lineage (GTDB taxonomy): Bacteria > Bacteroidota > Bacteroidia > Bacteroidales > CHK158-818 > Gallibacteroides. Next base: position 1,448 of record JAFUKV010000114.1, read on the forward strand.
TTATAACTTCGAGTTTAATTGCATTGGCACTTGCTTGGCGGCAAAGCGTCGGTCGAGGAATGAGGCCGTGTCGTTTACCGATGAGCAAATAGCTCAAATAAAACGATATTCTTCTGTCGGTAATCGGCCTTTCGAAGAAATGCATGGTCTTTTTGCTTGGGAGTTAGTTGTGGCTATACCTTTTTCTTTGTTGGGATTAGACGGTTCGAATCTTCCGGAAAAAATTAACGCTAATTTTTACAAGTGCGCCGATGCAACATCGTTACCTCATTATTTAAGTTGGAGTCCGATTGATTTACCGTCTCCGAATTTTCACTGTCCGGAGTTCTTTGGAGAGGTATATTTTGATTAGTAATCTATTGAAAAATAGTC
>JAFUKV010000115.1 GCA_017467745.1 Bacteroidaceae bacterium
ATAGAGGTTACTATGGGACGGATTTATGATTATAAGGTAAATTATTCTACATATCTGCAATTGCGTAAAGAGAGAAGGGAACAACAGCAAAAAGCGTATGACGACCAGCAGAAAATGATAGCCGAAACCAAAGAGTTTATTGAGCGTTTTAAAGGGACGTATTCTAAAACCCTGCAAGTACAATCGCGGGTTAAGATGCTTGAAAAATTCGAAATAATAGAGGTGGATGAAGAAGATACATCTGCATTGAGGTTAAAGTTTCCGCCTTCGCCCCGTTCGGGCAGCTATCCGGTTGTCGCCGAAAACCTCTCGAAAAGTTACGGCGAGCATGTAGTTTTTTCAAATGCTAATTTTACTATCGAGCGTGGCGATAAGGTAGCGTTTGTGGGTAAGAACGGCGAAGGAAAATCTACGTTGGTAAAGTGTATCATGAAAGAGATTGAGTATGGAGGAGCCTTGAAATTGGGGCATAACGTGATGATTGGTTATTTTGCCCAGAATCAAGCGTCTTTACTCGATGAAGAGTTGACCGTATTTCAGACGATAGACGATGTGGCGAAAGGGGAGATACGGAATAAAATAAAAGATTTGTTGGGCGCTTTTATGTTTGGAGGAGAAAACTCGGCGAAGAAAGTAAAAGTATTGTCCGGAGGAGAAAGAACACGGTTGGCAATGATAAAATTGTTGCTTGAACCTGTTAATCTGCTTATTTTGGATGAGCCGACAAATCATCTGGACTTGAAAACCAAAGATATATTAAAATCTGCGCTTCTTGATTTTGACGGCACGTTGATTGTTGTTTCGCACGACCGTGATTTTCTGGACGGCTTAGTTACAAAGGTATATGAATTCGGAAATCAGCGGGTAACCGAACATCTTGAAGGTATTTATGAGTTTTTACAGCGTAAAAAGATAGAAAATTTACGCGAGTTAGAACGTAAAAATTAAAATTTGGCTCTTTATATAAGAGAATAAAATAATCCGGTTTACTAAACAAACCGGATTATTTTATTACTTTACTTTTCCCGGAAAAAGTAGATATGTCCAACCGCATGACATTTGTCCGATGAAAAGATTTTTCGATATAAGTTAATCCAACGGTTTTATCTTTGAAGCAATATTTATCGAGAAGTAATGTCAGCCCTTGTCTTTTCTCTTCATGGGATAATTGCAGCTCTATTGTCCCTTCGGCAATTACGCTTTCGTAGGCTGTGGTAAATTGATGAGGAATAACCGATGTCCGACCTATGATGCAAAAAGTTACATGTTTATTTTTTTCTAAACAGTGTATTTTTTTGTCGTCCAAAGCGCAATGAAAATATATAGCATTATGGTTGTCGAAAACAAAATTGATGGGAATTCCGTATCCCGATCCGGTTTCAGATACCATAGAGAGTACTCCGTATTCTTCATTTTTTAAAAGAGCGTATGCTTTTTCTTCTGATAAAAGTCTGTCTTGCCGGCGGATGTCAGCGGTATTGTATATCATGTTAAGAGTGTTTAATGAGAAAAGAAGGCATCTTATTATAAGATGCCTTCTTAGAATTATGAAAGTATAGAATGTATTCGATTTAGAACTGTCTGGAACATCTGGAATTGTCGATTTGTTCTTGAACCGTAGCGTCCAGTACGGCAACAACAGTCAGATTGAAAATATCGGTAGCTGAGCTTTCAATATCCGTAAAATGAATAGGTTTGTTCAGACCTATCTGAATAGGACCTATCATTTCAGCCATTCCCATTTCGAGCATCAGTTTGTACGCTACGTTTGCAGAACTTAAATTGGGGAAGATTAATGTGTTTACTTCTTTTCCTGCTAATTTGTTGAACGGATAAACTTGATCTCTGATTTGCGTATTCAGTGCGAAATTTACTTGCATTTCACCGTCTATTAACATGTCGGGGCAACGTTCTTGAAGTTGTTTTACCGCTTCATGCACTTTTGCCGGACTACCGTTTTTATCGGCTCCAAACGTTGAGTAAGAAACCATTGCCATAACCGGTTCATGTGCGAAGAATTTTACAGCATGGCGAGTTAAGCGGGCTACATCTACTAATGTTTCCGTGTCCGGATGACGGTTGATTAATGTATCGGCGAAAAAGTAAGTACCTTTTTTAGTATTCATAATGTGCATTGCGCCGAAGTGCTTGTAACCTTCTCGAATACCGATTGTTTCAGTCGCTATTTGTATAGCTTCTGCATATTTGGTATAGGTACCGGTAATGAATGCATCTGCGTCTCCGGCTTCTACCATCATCATGCCGAAGTAGTTGCGATCGAACATTTTTTCGTTAGCTTCGGCCAGCGTAATGCCTTCGCGTTGACGTTTCTGGGTAAATAATTTAGCATATTTATCACGACGTTCGGCTTCGACATCACTGCGCAAGTTGACAATTTGCATGCCTTCCAAATCAATTCCGATTTGTTTTGCAAGTTTTTCGATGCGTTCTTCGTTACCCAATAAGATAGGATAGCAAACGCCTTCCTGTACAGCCGTAGCAGCAGCCTGCAACATATTAGCATGATTGGCTTCGGCAAATACGACGCGCTTGGGCGATTGTTTGGCCATATCGATGAATTGGCGCATCATCTTGTTATCGTATCCCATTAACGCTCTCAGTTTATTTTCATATTCTGCCCAATCGGTAATTTTACGTTTGGCTACGCCCGATTCTATCGCAGCTTTGGCCACAGCCGATGAAACGGCGGTTATCAAACGCGGGTCAAGAGGTTTCGGAATAATATAGTCTGGTCCGAAAGAAAGACGTTTCAAATTATATGCGGCGTTCACAACGTCTGGAACCGGTTTTTTCGCTAAACCGGCAATGGCGTAAACGGCAGCTATTTTCATAGCCTCGTTGATTTCTGTTGCCTGTACGTCCAATGCGCCTCTAAAAATATAAGGAAACCCTAATACATTGTTAATCTGGTTCGGATAGTCAGAACGTCCGGTAGCGAAGATAAGGTCGGGACGAGACTCTTTGGCTTTTTCAAACGAAATTTCCGGATTCGGATTAGCCAAAGCAAAGACGATAGGTCTGTCGTTCATAGAACGTACCATATCTACCGTTAGTACATCAGCTACCGAAAGACCTAAAAATACATCTGCGCCTTGAAGGGCTTCTTCAAGGGTTTTGATTTTTCGAGTTGTAGCAAAGAATTTTTTAGATTCGTTCAGGTCGGTTCTGTCCACCGAAATAACTCCCTTGCTATCTACCATAACGATGTTCTCTTTGCGGGCGCCTAAGCTCATATATAATTTTGTACATGAACTGGCGGATGCACCTGCACCGTTTACGACAATACGAACATCTTCTATTTTTTTCCCTTGTATTTTAAGGGCATTCAGTAATCCTGCCGACGAAATGATGGCTGTACCATGTTGGTCGTCATGCATAACGGGAATATCTAATTCGGCTTTTAGCCTGTTTTCTATTTCAAAACATTCAGGAGCTTTAATATCTTCTAAATTAATTCCTCCAAAAGTAGGGGCGATGGCTTTTACGGCTTGTATAAATTTTTCAGGATCTTTTTCGTCTACTTCAATATCGAAAACATCGATGCCTGCGAATATTTTGAATAAGAGACCTTTTCCTTCCATAACCGGTTTGCCGGCCAAAGCACCTATATTACCCAATCCTAATACGGCAGTACCGTTAGAAATAACGGCAACCAAATTTCCTTTGGCAGTATAGTCGTATGCCGTTTGCGGATTTTTTTCTATTTCTAAGCAAGGTTCTGCTACTCCCGGAGAATATGCTAAGGATAAGTCGTATTGCGTACTATAAGGCTTGGTGGGAATGACTTCAATTTTCCCCGGCTTGCCTTGACTGTGATAATTTAAAGCTGCTTCTTTGGTTACTTTTTTCATTTGAATGCTTTATTTTATGTAGTAAATTCGTATTGTAATAAAAATGCGCACAAATGTAGCAATTTATCTTTAAATACGCTGTAAAAATTACAATTAAAAATTTTGTATTGATTTGTAGTTTTCACTTTTCTTATATATTATAATATCTATGGATGAAATAGTAGAAAACTTTTTGTTGTTGTAAAGTTTTCTATATATATTTGCTCCCGGATATCTGAAATAGATTTTTATGGATGCTAATGTAAA
>JAFUKV010000116.1 GCA_017467745.1 Bacteroidaceae bacterium
CGCAGGCGCAACGTGGAAAGATGCCGGACAAGCTACCGGCAACGGTACGAACGGTAAAGATGGAAATTCTATTGCCGTACAAGTTTCCGATGACGGATACTATCAATTTGTGGTTTACAACGGTAAAGACGAAGATACCGGTGACCTGAATGTGTTAGAAACAATCAAGACTCCTTACCCGGCTAATCCGAACGCAATTATTTCATCGGTAGTAGTAAACGAGTTTACTGCAACTTTCAACATCAACAGTTACGATGCTGAATCTAACGAATACGATGCTATATCGTTCGAAGTTCCGTTAGCTTCCGGAAAAGACCAAGTGGCATTGACCAACATTGTTCTTTTACAAGAAGAGATGACGATATTAGAAGGCGGAAAGGCTGTACTTCCGTTCAAAGTAGTACCTTCTAACGCTTCTATAAACAATCAGAATTTCGCGCTCGAATATGTAGCTACTTACAGCACACGTTCTGAAATCGCCGCTCCTTACACAATTGAAAAAGTAGAAGGCGTAGAAGGAAAAACCGGATATTTCAACGCGACAATCAAAACGAACAAAACGCAAGAAAACGACGATGATTTCAATACGGAAGATGCAATATTCTTAGTATATAAAAATATTAAAAGCGAAAACGAAGAGGTTGAAACCATTAGTGAAATAACATCTACTATCCCCGTTAAAATTACCTCAAATAAATACACCGCTATAACGGAAGATAATGTTAGCGAATTCTTAGCCGATCCCGTAGAAGGAGAAGAGTATATCGCTCCCGCTATCTACGCTAACAAGTCATGCGAAGCCTCGTTAATCTTATTAGATTATGAAAAAGCAAACCTCAATATTAGCGATATTGCGATTTCATTTACCGACAATCTTGCCAAAGTTAAAGAAGGTTCTTTAAAATTCGGCGATACTCAAACAAGTACAGATAAAAACGGAGAGACAATAAACAATTCCGATATAATTGTATTTACAATCGAACCGAATCAAGAAGCGGTCAATGCACTGGAAAACGATCCGATTATCACGGTAACCGCCACAATTACAGATAAAATCGGAAACAAAGTGGTACGTACCATGCAACTGCCTATTAAACGCATCGCAGCTCAATCTGCCACATTGGAGCCATATAACACATGGATTTCTCCTGTTAAAGACAAAGCAGAAACTGTTGTAGTAGACTACTTGAACGCAGAGGCTTATACGGATAACACCGCAGACGCTGTTGTAAACTTCTGGAAAGAAGCGAAAGCTCTAACAACAGCCAACTCTACTCCATACTTACTGAGCAAAAATATTACCGTAGTAAAAGTTGATGAAGAAACCGGTGAAGAAACCAGCGTAAATTGGACAACCATACCAAATTTGGGAAACGACGCTTCTACGTTGAATATTTCTGTAGAAATCCCCGCAAAAGCCGAAGCCGGTACGTACAAATTGACATTTGAACCATATGTATATGATAGCAATGATGGAAATAATATCATTTCTTCATTTACAGTTACAAAAGAAATTGTTATCAAATCTCCGGAATTCCGTTTGCAAGCAAAAGAAGGCATTACATTCGATAACGAAGGCTTCTACACTTCTTACGCAAGCGAAAAAACTGACAAAATCACATTTGCAGATTTATTCAACATTATTAATATATCAGATCCCGAAGCGCCGGCTTATTTTGACAGTGATGAAGTTCTTTCGAACTTCGTTAAATACAAATACCAAATAGACGAACAAACAGAGACTGACAACGCAACGGATGTTACAGTTGGAGAAAACATCTACAAAAACAAAGATGCTGAATCGGGTGTAATCAACGTTACGGCTTCTATCTCATTGCCGAACGGACAATCGGCTCCGATAGATATCATTGCCGCCGATGCCGACAGAATGAACCCTGAACAATTTGTTTCTGAAAACGGTTCTTTCAAAGCAAGATTCGTTGCACTGACAATTGAAAGTTTAACTCTCGAAAAGACAGAATTCAACTATGACGGTATAAGCACTGAAAAAATCACTTTGTCGAAAGCTACTGCAATGGGTAATAATGGCGAAAAATTTGCATATGTAGACGAAGAAGGATTCAAAAACATCGTAAAATTCCAATTAACAGCGGAAAGTGTAAACGGTTTAACGAATCCATTAGTAACCGTTGCAAATGAACCGAAAGAAGAGATGCAAATAGTAATGAACACCGTTACGGGCGCAAGTTGGACTTACGGAACTACAAAAACACAAACAGTGAAAGCAACGGTAACAGACGCATGGGAACAGACAACCGAATTATCTTTCGATTTAATATTCACAAGTACAATTAAATAAATTAATTACACCTGTTCTCACAATTACTATGTAAAGGGGGTATTCGAGAGAATACCTCCTTTTATATATATATTTAGGAAAAAGGCATTAAATCATCTTCCTCCGAAAAACACGCCTATATTAAGGCTATTATTTCTACCTCTACCAACACATCTTTGGGCAGTTGTTTAGCAGCCACGCACGAGCGGGCGGGTTTTCCTGTAAAATAAGCCCCGTAAATAGCATTGAACGCAACAAAATCGCCCATGTCTTTCAAAAAACAAGTTGTCTTTACAACATTTTCAAAAGAAGTTCCGGCCTCTTTCAAAACAGCTTCGAGGTTTTTCATCACTTGCGTTGTCTGGCCTTCTATATCCGAAGCCTCCACATTTCCGGTAGCCGGATTAATAGCAATCTGTCCGGAAGTAAACAACATATTTCCGCAAATTACCGCTTGCGAATACGGCCCGATAGCTTCGGGAGCGTTACTGGTGTGTACTTTCTTTATCATCGTAAATATCTTTTTGCCCAAATCCGCATCGGTTTTCCACACCCTTTTGGGCGCACAGGGTACGGGAACCTCCATTTTATCTCAACGCCGTCAACAAATATGATAACCTGCCGACAAAAGCGCATGTTTTATACTCTCAATATGTTCAAAGTTACGGGTTTCCATAACAATACGCAAAAAGCAACCGTTAATATCCATGCTCTCATTAGCGCGTTCGTGATGAATGGAGATAACATTTCCTCCCCGTTCAGCAATAATTTTGGATATACCCAACAATTGTCCCGGCTTATCGAGCAATTCGATAGTCAGTGCGTATGAACGTCCCGACTTCAACAAACCCCTCTTTATAACACGGGAGAGAATAGTAACATCTATGTTCCCCCCCGAAACCAGACAAACCACATTTTTTCCGGCCACCGGAACCTTATTGAACATAGCCGCCGCTACCGATACGGCGCCTGCTCCTTCGGCAATCAATTTTTGCTGTTCTATCAAAGTCAATATCGCAGACGAAACTTCATCGTCCGTAACCGTAGCCATACCATCTACATAATGACTGCAAATATCGAAAGTATGTTCGCCGGGTTCTTTTACCGCAATACCATCGGCAATTGTCGAGACAGACGACAATCGTTCTATCTTTTCGTGCAGAATAGAGTTGACCATACTGGGCGCACCGCTCGACTGAACACCGTACACCTTTACTTTGGGGTTCAATGTTTTAATGGCATACGCCACGCCCGACAATAAACCGCCTCCGCCCACCGGAACGATAACAACATCAATGTCTGAAAGTTGGTCGAGCAATTCAAGCCCGATAGTACCCTGCCCCGCAATCACATCCTCATCGTCGAACGGATGGATAAACGTATAGCCGTTCTCATCTCTCAGCTGTAACGCTTTTTGATAAGCATCGTCATAAACACCCTCTACCAAACAAACTTCCGCGCCGTAGCTTTTAGTCGCTTCTACTTTTGAAATAGGTGCGCCATCGGGCAAACAGATAATAGAGCGTATCCCGTTTTTAGCCGCGCCCAACGCAACTCCCTGCGCATGATTCCCGGCCGAACAAGCTATTACACCTTTTGCCTTTTCCGCATCGGATAACTGCGAAATTTTATAATATGCACCTCGTATTTTAAAGGAACCCGTAAGTTGAAGATTTTCGGGTTTCAAATATATCCGGCTTGCAGGATTGATTTTCGGAGCGCTAATCAGATCGGTACGACGGATTACATCTTTCAGCGCATACGACGCATGATAAATTCTATCTAATGTCAACATAACAAATCTATCTTTAAAAAGCTCAATCAAATTGAGCATGCGAAGTTACAACCATTTTGTTTATGTTGTTTTATTTGCAGGCAGAAAAATAAAAGTGAGATGCTAACTACACCCGGAGGAACATTTTTGGGAAGGAAATATTAAACTATTATCTGTAAACTATAATCCAACCGAACAATGGAAAAAGTCTATATAAAACAAATAATTACAACAAGAACTCCTATACTTAGATACATTTTCGTTAAAAATTTCAGCGTATAGATAAATCTATATTCCACAGGATTTTACATAAACTTTTCTTTTAAAAAATAATTAACCGGATATGCCATTCGTAAAAAAAATATCATTATCTTTGCACCGATTTTTTAAGAGACCATATAATGTCTAACTTATTAATTAAAAAACAGAGATTTAATTATTAATGGAAAAAGAAGTAAAAACAACCGCAGTCGAAAATTTCGACTGGGAAGCCTATGAAAAAGGCGACGTTCAACGTGAAAAAAGTTACGATGAACTGGTAAACACGTATGACCAATCTTTAAACACAGTTAAAGATAAAGACGTGGCAGAAGGTACTGTAATCGCTATGAACAAAAGAGAAGTAGTGGTAAACATCGGTTACAAATCAGACGGTGTTATCTCTATGAACGAATTCCGTTACAATCCGGATTTGAAAATCGGCGATAAAGTAGAGGTTTACATTGAAAACCAAGAAGACAAAAAAGGACAATTAGTTCTTTCTCACAAGAAAGCCCGCGCAACTCGCTCTTGGGATCGCGTTAACTCGGCTCTCGAAAACGATGAAATTATAAAAGGATTCATCAAATGTCGTACCAAAGGCGGTATGATTGTAGATGTATTCGGTATCGAAGCATTCTTACCCGGTTCACAAATTGATGTGAAACCTATCCGTGACTACGATGTATTTGTTGGTAAAACAATGGAATTCAAAGTAGTTAAAATCAACCAAGAATTCAAAAATGTAGTTGTTTCTCACAAAGCTCTTATCGAAGCGGAATTGGAACAACAGAAAAAAGATATTATTGCAAAGCTCGAAAAAGGTCAAGTTCTCGAAGGAACAGTCAAAAATATCACCTCTTACGGTGTATTTATCGACTTGGGCGGCGTAGACGGTTTGATTCACATCACAGACCTTTCTTGGGGACGCGTAAGCCATCCGGAAGAAGTTGTTTCTTTGGATCAAAAATTGAATGTAGTTATCCTCGACTTCGACGACGAAAAGAAACGCATCGCTCTTGGCTTGAAACAATTGACTCCTCATCCTTGGGACGCTTTGAGCGCAGACCTTAAAGTAGGCGATAAAGTTAAAGGTAAAGTTGTGGTTATGGCCGACTATGGCGCATTCATTGAAATCGCTCCGGGTGTAGAAGGGTTAATTCACGTTTCAGAAATGTCTTGGTCTCAACACTTGCGCAGCGCACAAGACTTTATGAAAGTAGGCGACGAAGTTGAAGCCGTTGTTTTAACTCTCGACCGCGAAGAACGTAAAATGTCTTTGGGTATCAAACAACTTAAAGCTGACCCGTGGGAAAATATCGAAACTAAATACGCTGTCGGATCTCGCCATACAGCCAAAGTACGTAACTTCACTAACTTCGGCGTATTCGTTGAAATTGAAGAAGGCGTTGACGGTTTGATTCATATTTCTGACCTTTCTTGGACGAAAAAAATCAAACACCCGTCTGAATTTACACAAATCGGTGCAGAAATCGAAGTTCAAGTATTGGAAATCGACAAAGAAAACCGCCGTTTGAGTCTCGGACACAAACAACTCGAAGAAAATCCTTGGGATGTATTCGAAACTGTATTTACCGTAGACTCTATTCACGAAGGTACAATTATCGAAATGCTTGATAAAGGTGCAGTAATCGCATTACCTTACGGCGTTGAGGGATTCGCTACCCCGAAACACCTTGTGAAAGAAGACGGTACACAAGCACAGGTAGAAGAAAAACTTTCGTTCAAAGTAATTGAATTCAACAAAGATTCTAAACGCATTATCCTTTCTCACAGTCGTATCTTCGAAGATGAAGCAAAAGCAGAAAAGAAAGAAACGGCTAAAAAAGCAAGA
>JAFUKV010000117.1 GCA_017467745.1 Bacteroidaceae bacterium
CCAACATACCTATTACCCCAACCACGTTAAATGGATTAGATAGAAATTTAGGTAACTATATATTGCTTTACGGGGAGGTTTCTACATTAGTAATAGAGTTGAATATTAAGATATAAGTTCTCTATAAACGATTATGGGATTTATAGAAAGAAGGTGATACAGGTAATATAGTCCTTAATTTTATATCTATTTTGTTTGATACTATAAAAGCTAATAAATGAATGATTCTACAATAAAAATTCTTTAAATAAATACTATTCATTATATTTGCTACATATCTTTATGTATATACCAAATTATAAGGTATATATATGGTTGGTGACATTAATGCTTATAGAATAAAAATGAAAAAAAGTTGGATTGTTTTTTTGTTGTCATTATCTCTTTCGGGATATTCTTATGGACAATTGTTAGAGGGGTTTTCTTATGGAAATGCAGACGCTCCGACTGGTACGGAATGGCAATCGCCATCATCTCTTGCACTTAATAAAGAGCAGCCTCATGCGTATTTTTTCTCTTTCTCTGATGTGGAGAGTGCACGAAAAGTATTGCCGCAATACAGTGATTATTGGATGTCGTTAAATGGGTCTTGGTTTTTTCACTGGGCAGGTAATCCGGAAGAACGTCCGGCAGATTTTTATCAACCGAATTTTGATGTGTCAGAGTGGGATGTTGTTGATGTTCCTATGAATTGGAATGTAGCGGGAATTCAAAGAGACGGTAGCTTGAAGTATGGAGTTCCGGTGTATGCAAATCAGCCGGTGATATTTCAACATCAGGTAAAAGTAGGCGATTGGAAAGGTGGGGTGATGCGTACTCCTCCCGAAGATTGGACTACATATAAGCATCGTAATGAAGTGGGGTCGTATCGCCGAAGTTTTTCGTTGCCGAAGAATTGGAAAGGGCGCGAGGTCTATATCAATTTTGATGGAGTTTCGTCGTTTTTTTATCTATGGGTGAACGGGAATTATGTGGGTTTTTCGAAAAATTCTCGTAATACGGCGTCTTTCAATATTACTAAGTATTTGAATAAAAAAGGTGAGAATGTTGTTGCTGTAGAAGTTTACCGAAATTCAGACGGTTCTTTTCTTGAAGCGCAAGATATGTTTCGTCTTCCGGGAATTTTCCGCACAGTGTCATTATCATCTACATCTCCGGTTCAGGTTAGAGATTTCTGCATAACGCCCGATTTGGACAGCAATTATGAAAATGGAAGCATTCGTGTTGTGGCAGATATTAGAAATCTGAGCAAGAAAAAAATAAAAGGACATACATTATTGTATACGTTATATGCAAATAAGTTATATTCTGATGAAACGACAATTGTAGAGAATGTAACGGTTTCTGCAGATATAGAGGAGATAGAATCCGGTAATTCGTCTTTGGTTTCAGCCGTTCTTAATGTAGATGCGCCTCGTAAGTGGTCGGCTGAAGCTCCATATAGATATACGTTGGTGGGGCAGTTGAAAGATGAGAAAAATCGTACGGTAGAGACTGTGTCGGCAAGTTTCGGATTCCGTAAAGTAGAGATTAAAGATACGCCGGCAGAACAAGACGAGTTCGGATTGGCAGGGCGTTATTTTTATATTAACGGCAAGCCGGTGAAATTGAAAGGTGTGAACCGACAGGAGATAGATCCGGAGAAAGGGCATGCTATTACGCACGAGTTGATGGAGAACGATATAAAATTGTTGAAACAGGCAAATTTGAACCACGTGCGTAATTCCCATTATTCTAATGATCCGTATTGGTACTACCTTTGTGATAAATATGGTATTTATTTAGAGGATGAAGCTAATATAGAGAGTCATCAATACTATTACGGAGAGGCTTCTTTATCACATGTTCCGGAGTTTAAAGCGGCACATGTGGCTCGTGTGATGGAGTTGGTTCATGCTCATATCAATGCGCCGTCTATTGTTATTTGGTCATTGGGGAATGAGGCTGGTCCCGGTAAGAATTTTGTAGAAGCGTATAATGCTATAAAGGTGTTCGATACAAGCCGCCCTGTTCAATATGAACGAAATAATGATATTGTAGATATGGGTTCTAATCAGTATCCGTCGGTAGATTGGGTTAGGGGTGCTGTGAAAGGTAAATATTCCATTAAATATCCGTTTCATATTTCTGAATATGCGCATTCTATGGGGAATGCCGTTGGGAACCTGCAAGATTATTGGGACGCTATCGAGTCTACCAATTTCTTTTGCGGTGCAGCTATTTGGGATTGGGTAGACCAAAGTATTTATTATAATGATAAGCAATCCGGAGAGCGTTTTATGGCTTATGGCGGGGATTTCGGCGATAAACCGAATAGTGGAATGTTTTGCATGAACGGGATTCTTTTTCCTGACCATACACCGAAACCTCAGTATTTTGAAGTGAAAAAGGTTATGCAGGATGTCGGCGTGAAAATGGTTGACGCAGAGACGGGGATAATAGAAATATTCAATAAACGCTATTTTACCGATTTGGGAGATTTGAATGCGCATTGGTTGCTTTATGAAGATGGAAGTGTAATAGCGGACGGTATGTTGAATACCGGAAAAATAGAAGCGCGCCAGAAGAAAACGGTAACAGTGCCTTATACGGTAAAAACATTGAAAAAAGAGAGTGAATATTTTCTTAAAATACAGTTTCTTCTAAAAGAAGATAAGCCATGGGCAAAGGGAGGTTATATACAGATGGAGGAACAATTGCCAATTAAAGCCTCTTCTGTTAAGCCTGCGCTTGCATCGGTAACCGATGGCGGGGAATTGAAGATATTCGAAGATAAGGACTTGACGGTTGTGCAGGGCGATAATTTTATTGTGAAATTCGATAATAGGAATGGTTCTATTTATAATTTGGTGTATAACGATCAATTGATAATTTCAGATGGTAATGGTCCGAAATTGAATGCGTTTCGCGCTCCTACCGATAATGATAATTGGGCTTATCAGCAATGGTTCGATAAAGGGCTGCATAATCTTAAACATAAAGCCGTTTTGAATACTATTTATACCGATAAAAACGGTTCGGTGGTATTGTCGTTTACCGTAGAGTCGCAAGCTCCTAATGCCGCTACCATAACCGGAGGAAGTTCAGGCCACTATAAAATTGTAGAACATAAGGATAGACCGTTCGGAGCAAACGATTTTAAGTTTGTAACAGACCAAATATGGACAGTTTATAAAGACGGTTCTATTGAGTTGCAGAGCAGCATAACCAGCAATAATGAAGGTTTGGTATTACCGCGTTTGGGATATGAGATGTTATTACCAAAAAAATTGCAGAATTATATCTATTACGGAAGGGGGCCTGTTAATAATTATAACGATAGAAAAACAGGGTCGTTTATAGAGTTGTATGAAAGTACGGTAGAAGATCAATTTGTACTGTTTCCTAAACCGCAATCGATGGGTAATCGGGAGGACGTTCGTTGGTGCGCATTGACGGATGGAATGACAGGCGTAGAATTTATAGCGACAGATCGCCTTTCCGTTTCTGCTTTGCCGTGGTCTGCCTTAGAGA
>JAFUKV010000118.1 GCA_017467745.1 Bacteroidaceae bacterium
CGCCAAGAACTCCCCGTTTCCAAGAAAGTGGTGCAAAGATAACACCATTTACCAATAACATCCAAATATTTCATACACTTTTTTTCAAAAATCTCACCCACTAAACAACAAATCACTAACAAACAATTACTTAAACAACCTCTTTTTTCAACAAAAAAACACCATACCCTTACTCCCATAGAATCATGACGCGCACACCAAAAGTTTTGTGCCCCCCTTTAAAGCTAAAAAGCCGCTCCCGCAAAAAAACGAAAACGGCCTATAATAACCCAAAACTAAATCTATAAAAAAATACTTACGAATACCTCTTATTCAATAAAGGATACCCATATTCCGAACTTGTACCTAATGATTCTTCAATACGAAGAAGTTGATTATACTTAGCCATTCTATCAGAGCGGCTTAATGAACCCGTCTTTATCTGACCAGCATTGGTTGCGACTGCAATATCGGCAATAGTTGCATCTTCGGTTTCGCCCGACCGATGAGAGATTATCGCAGTATAACCATTGCGTTGAGCCATCTCTATCGCCCAAAGGGTTTCAGATAACGTTCCTATCTGATTTACCTTGATCAATATAGAATTTGCACACTTCAACAAGATACCTTTTTCTAAATAATCAACATTTGTCACAAAAAGATCATCTCCTACTAACTGACAATTGTCTCCTATTAAATCTGTTAATAGACGCCAACCATCCCAATCATCTTCGCTCATCCCATCTTCTATGGAATCGATCGGATAGTTTGTTATTAAATTTTCTAGATACTCGGCTTGTTCTTTTGAAGAACGTTTTAGGCCTGACGATCCTTCAAATACAGAATAATCATAAACACCATTCTTATAAAATTCAGAAGAGGCGCAATCTAATGCTATCCGAACATCTTTTCCTGCCACATAACCCGCCACCTCTATGGCTTGAAGAATAGACTCCAAAGCATCCTCTGTACCCTTCAATTCCGGAGCAAAACCTCCTTCATCTCCTACCGCCGTACTTAAACCTCGTTTATGTAAAACGGATTTCAAAGAATGAAATACTTCGGCTCCCATACGTAGGCCTTCCTTAAAACTACTCGCCCCAATAGGTCTGATCATAAATTCTTGGAAAGCAATAGGTGCATCTGAATGTGAACCTCCATTTATAATATTCATCATTGGAACTGGAAGCACATAAGTATTTGCCCCTCCAATATATCTATAAAGAGGAATGCCTAAATAAGCGGCTGACGCTTTTGCGATAGCCAAAGAAACACCTAATATTGCATTCGCTCCTAAGTTAGATTTTGTTTTAGTTCCATCCATATCAATCAACATTTTATCTAACTCTATTTGATTGAGAGCTTCTTTTCCGTATAACGCAGGGGCGATAATTTTATTAATATTGTCTACTGCTTTCAGAACACCTTTACCAGAATATCTGGTTTTATCTGCATCTCTTAATTCAAGCGCTTCATGGCTACCTGTCGATGCTCCGGAAGGAACAGCTGCTCGGCCAACAACACCTGAGGCAAGATGAACATCAACTTCCACCGTAGGATTTCCTCTCGAATCTAAAATTTCTCGTCCTAAAATTTTTACAATTTCCATAATCACATTTATTTTACATTAAAAAACAAACTTAACCGGTATTTTGTTGAGAGACAATAGACAAATATAGATAAATAAAAAAAGGATAATCGTTATGATTATCCTTTTCTAAAACAATATAGTTAAAATTATTCTGCCGTTTTTTCATCTGCCGATGTAACCGGAGCCGTTTCTTCTGCCGGAGTTGCCGGTGTTTCTGCTTCAACAGCCGGAACTGCATCTTCTGCTTTTTTCTTTGAGCGACGAGTTCTTGTTGCTTTTTTAGTTGCTTTTTCTTTCAACATATTTTCATTGTAATCAACTAATTCAATAAAACACATGCTGGCAGCATCACCAAGGCGATTTCCCGTTTTGAGAATACGAGTATATCCGCCCGGGCGATCTGCAATTTTCGCAGCAATTTCTTTAAAAAGCTCTGTAACGGCTTCTTTACTTTGAAGATATCTAAATACAACGCGACGTGAATTTGTTGTATCTTGTTTTGATCTATTTAATAAAGGTTCAACGTACATTCTCAATGCCTTAGCTTTAGCTACCGTAGTAAAAATTCTTTTGTGAAGAATCAAAGAAGTAGCCATATTTGAAAGCAACGCATCACGGTGAGATTTCGTACGACCCAAATGATTGAATTTCTTATTATGTCTCATCGTTTTACTCTTTATCTAATTTATATTTTGAAATATCCATTCCAAACGAAAGGTTCAAATTCGCCAATAATTCGTCTAACTCAGTAAGAGATTTTTTACCGAAATTTCTGAATTTCAACAAATCGGTCTTATTAAAGACTACTAACTCACCTAATGTTTCAACATCTGCCGATTTCAAGCAATTCAACGCACGAACAGACAGTTCCATATCTACCAATTTCGTTTTCAGCAACTGGCGCATATGTAAAACCTCTTCGTCAAATTCTTCATTGCCATCAGCATCGGTCGTTTCCAATGTAATTTTCTCATCGGAAAAGAGCATAAAGTGATAAATAAGAATTTTAGCAGCTTCTTTTAGAGCCTCTTTCGGATGGATAGATCCGTCAGTAGTAATTTCCAGTATTAGTTTTTCGTAGTCAGTTTTTTGCTCAACGCGAAAATTTTCAATTGAATATTTCACATTACGAATAGGAGTAAAAATAGAGTCAATGGCTATTACATTAATATCATCATTCGGGTTTCTATTTTCATCTGCGGGGACATAACCTCGTCCTTTTCCAATATTAATATCCATTTGGAAGCTCGCGCTTGGGTCAACATGACAAATAACCAAATCAGGATTCAACACTTCAAAACCTGTCAGATATTTGCCGATATCGCCAGCTTTAAATACCTCAGTTCCTGAAACAGTAACAGTTACCTTTTCAGTTTCTACCTCTTCTACAACCTGCTTAAACCGAACTTGTTTCAGGTTAAGAATTATATTCGTAACATCCTCGATAACACCGGGAATTGTTGAAAACTCATGTTCTACACCATCAATACGAATAGAGGTGATAGCAAAGCCTTCGAGGGAAGATAAAAGAATACGGCGAAGGGCATTACCAACTGTAATACCGTAACCGGGTTCTAAGGGGCGAAATTCGAATTTTCCGAAAAACGCGTCCGCTTCCAACATTAATACTTTATCAGGTTTTTGAAATGCTAATATCGCCATGGAATCACTTTTTATTTAGAATACAATTCTACGATCAACTGTTCTTTGATATTTTCAGGAATATCTGCTCTCTCTGGCAAATGTAATAATTTGCCGCTTACTGAATTTTGATCCCATTCAATCCACGGATATTTACTATGGTTGAATCCGGATAATGCGTCAGCAATTACTTCCAGAGATTTTGATTTTTCACGTACTCCGATAATTTGTCCGGGTTTTACTGAGAAAGAAGGTATATTTACCACTTTTCCATCAACAACGATATGTCTGTGTAAAACCAATTGACGCGCAGCAGCGCGAGAAGGAGCAATACCCATACGAAATACTACATTATCTAAACGTGCTTCCAATAATTGAAGCAAAACTTCACCTTTGATACCTTTTGTACGAGAGGCCTTTTCAAAAAGGTTACGGAATTGTCTTTCCAATACTCCGTATGTATATTTTGCTTTTTGTTTTTCACGAAGCTGAATACCATATTCAGACGTTTTCTTTCTTCTGTTAACACCGTGCTGTCCCGGAGGATAATTCTTTTTTGTCAGGACTTTATCAGGTCCGAAAATAGCCTCACCAAATTTACGAGCAATTCTTGTTTTAGGTCCGGTATATCTTGCCATTTCTAATTATTATTAAAATTATACGTTCAAACCCGGAATCGTGCAGCCGCGATTACAGAGAGGAGATAGTGCAATCTTTTCACAATTCTAGATTCTTTAATCGAATAGAATACAGTTTTAAACTCTTCTTCTTTTCGGAGGACGACATCCGTTGTGAGGAAGCGGAGTAACATCGATAATTTCTGTTACTTCGATACCGGCACCGTGTACTGTTCTGATAGCAGATTCACGTCCATTACCGGGTCCTTTCACATACGCTTTCACTTTTCTCAAGCCAAGATCGAATGCTACTTTTGCACAATCTTGAGCTGCCATTTGAGCAGCATAAGGGGTGTTCTTTTTAGATCCTCTAAA
>JAFUKV010000119.1 GCA_017467745.1 Bacteroidaceae bacterium
GCTGATAATGAATAGGTTCCGGGTAAATCGTAAATATTGAATCCATATCCGTTGTATTCAAAGAATCCCCTTTTTGCATCCACCGTTACACCACTATAATTGCCTACATGCTCATGCATTCCCGAAATATAATTAAACAGAGAGGTTTTTCCGCAATTGGGATTTCCTACTAATGCTATATTTATGGTTCTCTCTCGTTTATGTGCAAAAGCATGAAGAAATGATTCTTTATCGGGATTATTTGAAAATATTACATCTTCACCTTTTGTTTGTGCTTCTTCCGGTGTAATAACTTCTATCATAGAAGCCTCACTCTGACGTAACGATACCTCATAGTCCATAATCTTATATTTTATAGGATCTTTTAGAGGCGCGTTTTGTAGAACTGTTACTTTTTTCCCTTTTACAAATCCCATTTCGAGGATTCTTTTTCTGAAAGCTCCATGTCCCAAAACTTTTACGACAATGCCATTTTCACCGTTTCTTAAATTAGAAAGACGCATATTTTTACGGATTTTTCTCAATTATCAAATTTCCCGCAAAGATGCTTATTTATTTTGATTCTACATAATTTTATAGCGTCTTATTTATATACAGTTTAAATAAGAAATGATTTTCAGGCTTAAAATAGTGTTAGAAGGTGTTATCAGAAGAGTTTTTGTATTTCCTTTTCGGATTTCGAGGAAACCATCCTTTTTTGACTCTCTCTTCTTGTTCAAATATTTCTTTTATTGTCCAAAGTGAAGAAAATGCAAAAACTCCTAATATCGCAGACCAGAAAACAGACTTAACATATAAAGACAACAGAATTCCGACAATACCTAAAATTAAAAAGATCCACCAGCATTTAGTTCCCCAATAATATTCTGCTTTTATAACAATCGGGTGAAATATGCCGATAATAAGAAATGTACAAATACCTATTATAAGGCCATCAAAGTGGAACGAAGATAATAAATCCATAAGTAAATAAACATGTAGAGGCAGTATGATATATACTGCCTCTAAAATAACATTCAGGTATTAATAATTGTTTTTCTTTACTTCAAAATGAGCTTGGGGATGCAAACATGCCGGACAGATTTCAGGGGCTTCTTTTCCAATATGTATATAACCGCAGTTTCGGCATTGCCATACCACTTCGCCGTCTTTTGCAAAGACTTTTGCCGTTTCTATATTTTTTACAAAGGCTCGGTATCTTTCTTCATGACCTTTTTCGGCAATACTGATATTTCTGTACATTGCCGCAATTTCGGGAAAACCTTCGGCTTCGGCAACGTCTGCGAAATGAGGATACAGATCTGCCCATTCTTCGTGTTCACCGTTTGCTGCTTCTTGAAGGTTTTCGATTGTTCGTCCAATTATACCGGCAGGATATGAAGCGATTATTTCTACCATGCCTCCTTCTAAGTATTTAAACATTCGTTTTGCATGTTCTTTTTCCTGATCTGCCGTTTCCGTAAAAATTGCAGCTATTTGCTCATAACCTTCTTTTTTGGCTACACTGGCATAATAAGTATAGCGATTTCTTGCTTGCGATTCTCCTGCAAAAGAAGTAAGTAAATTTTTTTCAGTCTGTGTTCCTTTGATACTTTTCATAATCATCTGTGTTTTAATATGTGAGTATGAATTTTTTCTTATTACAAAGAAACTGAAAATATTTTTATATGGTATAAATTTTTTATCAAATGTTTTTATATCAGTATAAGATATTTTTATACAAAAAGAGAGATGACTTAAAATAAGTCATCTCTCTGTATATTATTATAGTTCTTATTATTTAATCAATTCACCTAATTTTTTTGCCAATTTTTCACTATTCAAAGACTTTGCAATAATGGTTCCGTCAGGGCCTATCAACATAACGTGCGGAATAGCATTGATGCCATAAACAGTATTTGCAGCAGACCCCCAACCTTTTAAATCGGACATGTGATTCCAAGACAGACCTAATTCTTTAATCGCATTTATCCATTTATCTTTTTCTTGATCAAGAGATATTCCTACAAAATCTACGCCTTTATCTTTATATGCTCTATATATTTCTACCATAGCCGGAGCTTCTGCTCGACAAGGTCCACACCATGATGCCCAAAAATCTATAACAGTGTATTTCCCGCCTTTTACGAAATCAGATAATTTAACATCTTTTCCGTCAACTCCTTGCATGGTTAAGTCTGTAAATTTTTTGCCGATTGTTACATGTTTTAAAATCTCTGCTCGTTTAACGTAATTATCTATTCCGGGAAATGCTTTAAATTTAGGCCCGGAAATAGAGATAATCTCTATAAGATCTTTTTCATCCGGATTACTGGTTAAAAAGATATATGCGCCAACTTCATTATCAAGATTTCCATTTTTGATATAATCTTTATTTATATTATTGATAGAGTCCTTAATTACTTCGTATTGAGCATTCAGAGACGCTTCTTCTTCTTTTGTAAGAGTTCCTGCCGAGTTTTTTGTCCAGAAAGTTTTCACAATTTCACCCAATCGGTTATCATAAGGAGACATGATTTTTTTATAATTTTGATAATTATCATTTGAAGCCGTACCCGAGATTGTTGAAACAGAATCTATAATAACATTCATATTACCGTTTTCCAAGAAAATAGGTAACGCAGTCTGTGTCGGGTTATTTAATTTTTCTCCGTTTAATCTGAATAGAATCCATTTTAACTCAATGGAGTCTTGTTTCCCTGTAAAAATAAATTTCCCGTTTTCAACTTTGGCACTATCCAAATATTCCAAAGATCTTCCTTTTTGTTCTGCCAGATATACATTTTTTCCTTCTAACTCAGGGTTTTCAACTTTTCCGGTTATCTTATACGAGTCTGCCGGACCACAGCTACTAATTAGGGCGATAACACCTAAAAGAATAAAAATTTTACGCATAGTTCAGTTTTAATTAAATTAATCCTATTATATTTAGAAATATAGACATAAGATGTTAAATTTCCGTATATCTGTATTCCTTTTGTAAAAATAGGTATTTTAATTATATTATCACCCTTTTGCTGTCAATTATTTTTCATAAAATAAATAAACCGGTATATTTAAGATTAAACTTATTGTATATAAATAAGATAACCTCTACGTTAAACGTAAAGGTTATCGAAAAGTTTTTCTTAAAAAGAATGTTTCTTATTCCCACTCAATTGTTGCGTTCGGCTTGGGAGACATATCGTAACAAACACGATTTACATTTTTTACTTCTTTCAGAATACGGTCTGTGATTTTCATCAAAATAGGCCAATCTACCGGTTCTATTGTTGCTGTCATTGCATCAATCGTATTGACTGCACGGATAATCACCGGCCACTCGAACGAACGGGCATTATCTCTTACTCCCACCGACTTAAAATCAGGAACAACCGTAAAATATTGCCACACTTTTTTGTCTAATCCGGCTATTTGGAACTCCTCGCGTAAAATAGCGTCCGATTCACGTACAGCTTCAAGTCGATCGCGAGTAATGGCACCTAAGCAACGTACCCCTAATCCGGGTCCGGGAAATGGCTGACGATACACCATTTCGTAAGGCAATCCAAGTTCAAGGCCGCAAGCGCGAACTTCGTCTTTAAATAATTGGCGTAAAGGTTCTACTAATTCAAATTTCAAATCATCAGGCAATCCTCCGACATTATGGTGAGATTTTACCATTTTAGCGGTTTTTGTTCCGCTTTCTACAATATCAGGATAAATAGTACCTTGTCCTAAATAATCAATTCCGTCTAATTTACGGGCTTCTTCTTCAAATACACGTATAAATTCGCCACCAATGATTTTTCTTTTTTCTTCCGGATCAGCAATTCCTGACAGTTTTCCTAAGAAACGATCTGTTGCATCGACATATATTAGGTTGGCATTCAATTGATTTTTGAATACTTCAATAACCGCTTCCGATTCTCCTTTACGCATTAAGCCATGATTTACATGTACGCAAACCAACTTATCGCCAATGGCTTTCAATAATAAAGCTACAACTACGGAACTGTCTACACCTCCCGATAAAGCGAGCAATACTTTTTTATCGCCTACCTGACGTTTTATCAATTCTATCTGGTCGTTAACGAAATTGGTCATATTCCAATTCGCTTCGGCTTTACAAGTATCGAATACAAACGATTTTACGGCATTTTTAATGTGTTCGACATCATTCGTAAATTGGGACAATTTTATTTCGCAAAGAGCTTTATCGTGTCCGGCTGCAATTATAGGAATACCTGCATTATATATATCCGGATTAACATCAATTTCTATTCCGTCTATTATATTGTTCGGACCTCCATTAATGATAATGCCTTTTACGTTTGGCAATTCGTTTAATTCCTTTACCGTAATATCATGCGGATATATTTCGCTATATACGCCTAATGCGCGGATAGCTCTGGCCAGCACTGTGTTTTCGTGGCTTCCCAAGTCCAAGATAACAATCATATCTTGCTTCATATCTCTTAGTATTTTAAGTTTAGTTTTTATTTAATTTATTCCCACTCGATAGTTGCAGGCGGCTTAGAACTGATATCATAAACAACCCGATTAACCCCTTTTACTTTATTGATAATTTCATTTGATGTGTGCGCTAAAAATTCGTATGGAAGATGCGCCCAATCGGCTGTCATTCCATCGGTAGAAATTACTGCTCGTAAAGCTATTGCATTTTCATATGTACGTTCATCTCCCATGACACCGACGGATTGAACGGAAAGCAATATAGCTCCTGCTTGCCAAACTTTATCATAAAGATTATTGGCTCGAAGTCCTTGAATAAATATATGATCGGCATCTTGTAATATTCTGACTTTTTCAGGCGTTACGTCTCCCAAAATACGTACACCCAGACCGGGACCTGGAAAAGGATGTCTGCTAATAAGTTCCGGACTGATACCTAATTCTCGTCCTACCTTGCGGACTTCGTCTTTAAACAACAACCGTAATGGCTCAACAATTTTCAGATTCATTTTTTCAGGCAATCCCCCCACGTTATGATGCGATTTTATAACCATACCCGTAATAGAGAGAGACTCGATAACATCCGGATAAATGGTTCCTTGCGCCAACCATTTTATGTCGTTTAATTTCTGAGCTTCGCAATCGAATACGTCAATAAACCCTTTTCCGATAATTTTACGTTTTTTTTCGGGTTCTTTCACTCCTTTCAATGCTGTATAAAATTGCTCTTTCGCATCAATACCGATAACGTTAAGCCCCATATGTTCATAGTTTCTCAACACATCGTCAAATTCGTTTTTTCTCAGTAATCCGTTATCGACGAAGATACATGTTAAATTTTTACCGATTGCTTTGTTTAGCAATACGGCCGCAACGGTAGAATCTACGCCTCCGGAAAGAGCTAATACAACTTTGTCGTCTCCTAATGTTGACTGCAAATTGCTTACAGTCGTTTTTATGAATGAAGCCGGAGTCCAATCCTGAGCACATCCACAGATATTTTTTAGGAAATTATTCAATAATATTTTTCCGTCTTCACTATGATATACTTCGGGATGGAATTGTACTCCCCATGTTTTTTCTCCCTCTATGCGGAATCCCGCTATTTTTACTTCTTTCGTACTGGCTACGATTTTAAAATTATCAGGGATGTGTGTTATCGAATCTCCATGAGACATCCATACTATCGAATTATTACGAATGTCTTTAAACAATAAATCCGATTCGTCATGCCATTCGAGCAAAGCACGTCCATATTCCCGGGTTCCGGCCGACTCAACTTTGCCTCCGGAAGAGTGCGCCAAAAATTGAGCGCCGTAACATACACCTAAAACCGGATATATACCTCTTATATCGGTCATATCTATATGTAAGGCATTCGGATCATTTACAGAAAAAGGGCTACCTGATAGGATAACGCCCTTTATGCCTTCTTTTTCTTTGGGAAACTTATTGTATGGAACTATCTCGCAATAGGTATTCAGTTCGCGCACTCTTCGAGCAATAAGTTGCGTATATTGAGAACCGAAATCAAGAATAATAATCTTTTCTTGCATTTGTTGTATGAATGTTTTTTATGTTGCTGCAAAATTAAATATTAAAGATTATATCTACAACAGATAAATAATCGAAAGTTTTTATGGATGAAGAACTGATTCGATTTTTTCTTTTTCTCCTACTAACCAAATCATATCGGATGCGTATAAAACTACATTTCCCGAAGGATAAACAAAAGTTCCGTCACTGCGTTCGATACCGACAACTAAACAGGATTTTCCTCTGATATCGGTTTCACACAATTTACGGTTATGTAAATAAGAGTCTTGCGGTATTATAATCTTTTCCAGAATAACGTTTTCCGTATCAATGTTATTGTCAACTATATCGCTCTCTTTTTCTACTTCCGGAAGGAAACCTTGTATCTGTTCGTCGGTGCCGGCAACGCTAATTATATCGCCGGGAAATAAACGTACATTGCTTTGCGGAATGTTTATGACTCTATTTCCTCGTTTTATGCTGACTATATTTACGCCGTATCGTTGATGAATGTTCGCATCGATAATTTTTTGTCCGATAAATGAACATCCTGTTTTGATTTCCATTTGAGCCAAATGTATATTATGGATAATATTATTGTTTTTTCCTGTTTTTCTCAATTCCCGTTCATTCAGATTTTCTAAAAATGTATTTTCAATACGAAGAATCCGTTCTCTTATTTTTTTTGAAAAAGCTATCAATAAAAACAGAAGGATAGCGCTGCCTAAAATAATACCTGTTCGTTGAGAATACACTTGGGAAAGAAAATACATGATAAAGAATACAGCTAATAAGAAACGCAATAAAATCATTAGCAATACAGGGACATGACTGATACGTTTATCTGCCCATATTTGTTGCAATTGTGTACTTTGAATACGTTTTAGCGCCAATCCCCATATAAATGGAGCCATTATCAGTATGGATATTATTACGGCAATATGTAAAACCCACTCCGATTCAAAATAATTTTTTATCCATGGAATTAAGTAAGATAATGACGCAATAATTAATCCGCCAATAATAGTAGAATAAAATATGATTTTCCCTAAATATAATCCAAGTATTTGTTTCCAAGCACTTTGTGTATGTGTGGTTGCTGCATTGCTGGTATAATTGTTCAATAACAGTTTTATTCTGTCCGGTAATATAGAATCCAGTTTTTCATACGCAGGACCGGCTAATTTTATAAAATACGGTGTCGTAAAAGTTGTTACTACCGATACTGCAACAATTATAGGATATAGATAACTGTCAATTACATTTAAAGACATTCCCAATGTTGCAATAATAAAGGCAAATTCTCCTACCTGCGCTAAACTAAAACCTGATTGTACGGCAATTTTCAGCGGCTGTCCCGAAATCAGCATACCGCTTGTCCCGAATAAAATTTGACCGAAGATTACAACTATCGATAACAATAGTATTGGTAATGCGTATTCATATAAAATTTCAGGATTTACAAGCATTCCTACGGATATAAAAAATACGGCTCCGAATAAATCTTTTACCGGTTGTATTACTTTTTCTATCCGTTCGGCTTGTACTGTACCTGCCAGTATAGACC
>JAFUKV010000017.1 GCA_017467745.1 Bacteroidaceae bacterium
GACCGGCTATGCAATGAAGTTATAGAATCGCATGCCGCACGACCGCTTTCCAACACGATACGTTGATTCTTTCCTCGTACTTCGCCATTCATCTCCGCTTGCATCATATCCGATTCATAATTGAGCCCTTTATACAGAAGTTCCAACATCCGCATCGAGAATTTCCCCATGAAAACACTCTCCACCAAATCATACACCTCTTCGAGAAAACGGTCGAATTCTTCATCCGACAACTCATTCTGTATTTTAAACGCCTCAATAATACGTTCGCTACGCGCCCAATTATTATCGCGTTCTTCTTCCATTTTCCTTTGCTGCATGCGACGTTCCCGATAAACCATGTCTTCTCGGCGGATTTTGTCCATCATTTCAAAATCATTTCCGCTTTCTAATAACCGTTTTCCAAAATGGCGAATACATGCTAATAAAGCGTCATCGCCAGCTACAACATCGGAAATGAACGCCCCCACTTTCGGATTCTCATTAAAAAGATGAGCTAACTTCAATTGCCCCTCTTTTAAGCGATCGTAACATCCGCACAACTGAGAATCGTACTCCCAAAGCAAATCGAAAAGTTCATCATCATTCTCTACTTTTCGATCAGGATAATTCTGCAATAATTTTTCACGCAATAGTTCACGAGACATTTTCGGTCTCTGACCATCATTCTGTTCCATAAAATTTTCCATAACTTGTTTTTTATCAGTTTTAATAAATGGTTATTTACCACATTTCTTATTGACACTACAAAACAAACATAATTCTTTATGGTATTTATGTTATAAAAACATCACTTGGCATTTGAGAGAAAAAAAATATCTTATCGATATTGCTTTTTACCATAATAAAATAAAACAGCCGGAAACAGAAATTTAGCGGAAAAAGACCTTCCTCATATAGAAAAGATTCTGTATTTTTGTAGAATGAAACAAAACTTAAAATATTTACTATATGGCAACACCAGAGTTCCACTATCAGCCCATGTTCGATTTAGGTCCTGATAAAACCGAATATTATTTATTAACAAAAGACTATGTATCGGTAAGCGAGTTCGAAGGAAAACCTATCTTGAAAATAGAAAAAGAAGGTTTGACCGCAATGGCTAACGCCGCCTTTCGAGATGTTTCTTTTTTGCTTCGCCGTTCACATAACGAACAAGTAGCCAAAATACTGAACGACCCCGAAGCCAGCGATAACGACAAATACGTAGCTCTGACTTTCCTTCGTAACGCAGAAGTATCGGCAAAAGGAAAACTGCCGCTTTGCCAAGATACCGGAACCGCTATTATACACGGCGAAAAAGGACAACAAGTTTGGACAGGCTACTGTGATGAAGAAGCTCTATCAAAAGGTGTTTACAAAACATATACGGAAGAAAACCTGCGCTACTCGCAGAATGCTCCTCTAACCATGTATGACGAAGTAAACACTAAGTGTAACCTTCCTGCACAAATAGATATTGAAGCCACAGAAGGCATGGAATACAAGTTCCTTTGCGTAACCAAAGGAGGAGGATCCGCCAACAAAACATACTTATATCAAGAAACAAAAGCCGTATTGAATCCGGCAACTTTGGTTCCTTTCTTAGTAGAAAAAATGAAAACGCTCGGAACAGCAGCTTGCCCCCCTTATCATATAGCGTTCGTCATTGGCGGCACTTCGGCAGAAAAAAATCTGCTGACAGTAAAATTGGCCTCAACCCATTATTACGATGAACTTCCCACTACCGGAAACGAATACGGTCGTGCATTTCGTGATGTGGAACTCGAAAAATTAGTATTGGAAGAAGCACATAAAATAGGTTTAGGAGCGCAATTCGGAGGTAAATACATGGCGCACGATGTGCGCATTATCCGTCTGCCCAGACATGGAGCATCTTGCCCTATCGGGTTAGGCGTTTCTTGTTCGGCCGACCGCAACATCAAATGTAAAATCAATAAAGACGGTATTTGGATTGAAAAAATGGACGATAATCCGGGAGAATTAATTCCGGAAGAACTACGCCAAGCCGGAGAAGGCAATGCCGTAAAAATAGACCTGAACCAACCGATGCAGGATATTCTAAAAGAATTGACTAAATATCCGGTAGCTACACGCCTTTCTTTAAACGGAACTATCATTGTAGGACGAGACATAGCCCACGCCAAATTAAAAGAGCGGTTAGACAGAGGAGAAGAACTGCCTCAATACATAAAAGATCATCCTATTTATTATGCAGGTCCCGCTAAAACTCCTGCCGGTATGGCTTGCGGATCTATGGGACCGACTACCGCCGGACGTATGGACCCGTATGTAGACCTATTCCAAGAACATGGAGGCAGCATGATTATGTTAGCCAAAGGCAATCGTAGCCAAGCTGTAACCGACGCTTGTAAAAAACACGGCGGATTCTATTTAGGTTCTATCGGCGGACCGGCTGCTATTCTGGCTCAAAACAACATCAAAAGCATTGAATGCGTAGAATACCCCGAATTAGGTATGGAGGCCATCTGGAAAATCGAGGTAGAAGACTTCCCCGCCTTTATCTTAGTAGACGATAAAGGCAACGACTTCTTCAAGCAACTCAAACCTCGTTGTCCGGGAAAATGCTAAAACGGCATTACAATTACCCATTATAAAAAAGCCTGCTTCCGCAGGCTTTTTTATAATGGACTAAAAAAAACACTCAACTTTGTAAAGGCAATAACAAAAAGCTATTCTCTTATATGAGGAAAATTATCTTTATCCGGAAAAAAAAGATTCTGTAATAAACTATTTTTTCGTCCTTTCTTCATCATACTTTCCAAATCGTCTCCAGCTTGAACCCTATTTTTAGATTTCCAAAGCAGATAACGTAAATCCGCATCCGAAAATCGGATATCATGCCCCAAACGTTTACGGATAGCGTCGCGGATATTCGCTTTTGCCGCATCCCAAAAAGTCGGATCCGGATGAAGTACTGTTAAAACTTCCGCCAAATACTCTTCCGCCGCCAACTCTTGGCTCCCGTACATACGCAAATAATTCGTCTGCTCATTCGACGGCATAGAATAAAACAAATCTTGATAAAACTGATTCACTTTATCTCCCAATATAGCGCGCATTCCCTCATGCCCCATCTTTTCATGTAAAATAGTCTTCTCTATATCAGCAGGATCCTTTATATTTTCCAGAATCATCGCTGCTCTTCCAGACTTAGAAGAATAAAAGCCCGCATATTTAACATTCTTCATCATTTTCCGTCTCTCTTCTATGGGAACATCATTTATCGTATCATATATTTCCATATCGAAATTCATCTTTTTCAGAAAATTTTGAGCATGCTCACGCAAATCTCGTACAGAATATTTCGGGTTCCGTACACCTTGTTGCTGAACCGGCTCGTGATCCAGATCAAATAAATCTTTATCATCTGTAAAATTTCCTTGTTTAACGATAAACTCTTTTTCCATTATTGCCTGAAACTCCTTTCTTTTCTTACGCCGCTCTTCCGGAGTAGAGGTATAACCGGGAGAATCAAATGCGCCCTCTTCCAAAGCATCTAAAAAGGCATCCATATCTTTCTGATACAAAACCATTTTTCTATTCGTCCTATTCTCTTTCTGAGAATCAATAGCATAAGGAATATTTTGGGGAGACTCAACATTTACGCCACCATTAAATACATCGTAATCTACAGTACGAATATTCCGAACTTCCGGAATCGCCACGCTTTTTTTACTTCCATCAGACAACATGATTTCAATCATGCCCATATCATCACTTCCCGTCACCTCAACCGGTTGTCCGTTCCATTCGCCAATACTTACCAAACCCTTAAATTTGCGTCTATTATTATTCACCCATCGCTGTCCCGCTCTACTGGAACCTCCTAATACGCCTCCCACACCCAAGCCTTCCATTCCGGCTGACAATGCATTATTAAAGATATACGATAATTCCGGAAACTCATCTTGGCGATTATACAACACTTCGGCAACATCCCTTCCGATAGACGATAAAGACTCCGTTGCCCCCTCCAAAGCAACATCTTTGGCAAAACCTTTCGCGCTTCCCGCATTTAAACTCGATGCATATCGTTTTACTAAATCAGACATCTCCCTACGAGCTCTCGGGTTATACCGAAGCTGCTCTATTACTTGATCGGTAAGCGCCCGTTTTACCGGAGCCGTAACATTACTCAGATAGCGTCCTTGCATCATCCGTTCCAAAATGAAATCCAATCCGGTGGAAAACAGGACATACGACAATCTTTCTCCCTCCGATACTTTAACATCATATTTTTCCTCATACCGATCAATCGTTTTATGCGCTTGGGCATACTCTTGCCCGGCCAACGAGCCCAGATTTAATGCCATTAACGCAGGAGCAGCCGGAGGAATCACCATACCGGCAGCAAGAGGAACCATTTGTTGAGCTATACCGGCCGTAAATTCTCCGGCAGTAGCCCAACCTTTCGTAGGTTTTATTTCTCTATCCTCTTCCCGAAGCGCATCTCTCATGCGTTGCGTACCGGAACCTCCATTTTCAGACCACTTTTTTATTTCCGCCTCTATTTGTTCCGGCGAATATGCGTTCTCCCGCATCTCTTCTATTTTTTTCATCGCCAGCATCTGCCCTTTTAAAAGTTCCGCCCGGTATTCACCTTGTGAATTCTTCAACAAAGTATAATCCCGTTCAAGGTTTTTCAACATATCTCCCCACTCAGACCGATTCAAGGTTTTCAGATGTTCCCATTCGGGTAAAATAGACGAGAATCCCTGTTTTAACAGTTGCTCATCATTCATCCAACTCTGCGCCCTGCCCCAATTATAAGACATATCGTTCAACCATCGTTTCCCATACTGTTTCATTCCATCGCTAAAACTTGTTAACGTATCGGGCATAACCTTCGTCTGTGCAAAATAAGAATTTTTCCCGCTATCTAATGGAAAAGCAGTTCTTCCACCCACATACATATCCGGAACGGACTTTTGCATATTGGCGGCATATGGATAATCTCCCAGCATTCCTGTTGATACAGTCTTATTAGTAAAAAAAGGATTCTGAGGCAACTCTTTCCACCAAGAGCCGGAAAGCGGCACTTTTCCGAATCTCTTTTGTAACTCCTCATCAAAAACCGCCCAACCGGTATTATCTTGATCTTCCGAATATAAACTTCCTATATTTTTCATTTTAACTCATTTAAATCATTCTATTTACTTTACAAATCTCTTCAACCAGCATTCGGGCTGTTCGCTCAGACATCCCTCTTGCAACAAACAGGTTATACAACAAATAGCATTGTTGATGCTCGGAACAACCCATATTCCTGATATAACGAAGCTCGTCGGCATTTACCTCCACGCCGCGTTTTCGATAACCGGTCAACAACTCCCGCCATTTATCGCGCCAATACCCGCATTCTTTCGGTGTATGTCCATACACAGATTGCAACTTGGAAATACCTTGTAAATCTTTTGCAGAACAAAATTCATTTGAATTCTTTTCAGGTTTACAACCAATCAAATTCAACAACTCTTTAAATCCCTTATCGTTTTCTTCCCATTTACCGGTTTCATTTCCAAAAGCCTGTCTGCAAGCATCATAAAAACTCTGTCCGGACAGAACTCCCTCCATTACTTTTCTTGAATAATCCTGCCCGGATTCTGTCAAATTATTTGTATCCATTTTTACCATTCTTATTTAGGCAGATCCGACAATAATTTATAATTCGCAATATTATTGAGACTATTTTGAAACTGGTTAAGACCGAACATCTGCTGATTATGCCCCTGTCCGGCAGCAGACATATACGTATTATAACGCATACCAGCCAATTGCGACTTTCCTGCATTATAATTCCCGAGTATATTACTCTTCCAATTATCCGCATTTGCTGCAATGCCGCTAACCGATTGCCCGTATACATCGGCCAATTGCTTTTGTTGAGCAGCCAGAACCTCCGGAGTAGATCCGCTAACCGCCGCATTATTCTTCAACATTGAACTCTGCTGATTATTATAGGTTCGCAAAGTCGACAACATCCCTTGTATATCCGAACGGTTCAAATAATTCTGATAATACTCTTGATTGAACAAGTTGTCCAATCTGTTCTCTTCATCACTCAGCACATTCAGTGCCCTTCTCCGGTTTCGGCGAGCCGATTTGGCGCCGAAAATAGAATTTAAAACACCGCTAACGGCTCCTATTCCTCCGGTAATTAATCCTGTTAACATAATACAAATCGTTTAAATAGTTTTATAACATTCGTCCGCAAATATCCATACATATATTTGTCTCTCGATGTTATAAAATAATTATCATATTTGCCATGTCGAAAAAAAATAGTACTGTAAAAAACGAAGAAGCCAAATGCTTACAAAAAAAAGAACAGATATTACAGCTTTGCTATAACAGGTTAGAAGAACTATTGCCCGAATGCAGCAATGAAGTAACCCTTTTGAAATGTATTGAGATTTTAGAAAAACAAGCTGAAAAGTTATCTGATGAAGAAAAGAA
>JAFUKV010000120.1 GCA_017467745.1 Bacteroidaceae bacterium
AGACAGCACAAACATCATTACCCCCGATCTCTCTGTCATTACAAACATCAGTTTTGACCATATGCAGTTTTTAGGAAACACCTTAGCAGACATCGCCCGAGAAAAAGCCGGTATCATCAAGCCCTGTATTCCGGTAGTCATCGGCGAATCGGAAGGTGAAGTAAAACAAATATTCTCAAACACCGCCGACAACCGAAACGCAGATATACACTTTGCCGATATTGAAAACGATATTACGGAATCTACCCTCTCTGACTCGGGGCAATGGACGTTCGAATCCGTCCGATATCCGAATCTAAAAGGAGAGTTAGGCGGATATTGCCAAGAGAAAAACGCAGCCACCGTATTAACCGCCGTCTCATTATTAAAACAGTCGGGGTACAACATTCCGGCCAATGCCGTTTACGAAGGGTTCGCCCATGTGGTAGAGATTACCGGCTTACAAGGCCGCTGGCAAAAAACTTCGGTCTCACCCCTTACCATTTGCGATACAGGACACAACACAGGAGGCATGCAATATATTGTACGGCAATTGAAACAAACCGCCTGCAAACAATTACGTATTATCATCGGCATGGTAAACGACAAAGACGTAAGCGGCGTACTGAAAATGTTACCGCGCGAAGCCATTTATTATTTTACGCAAGCCAGTGTAAAAAGAGCATTACCTGCGCAAGAGATACAACAAATAGCCGCCATACACGGATTAAAGGGCGACTATTTTCCGTCGGTAGGAACGGCTTATTGCCAAGCCGTATCCGATAGCGACAAAGAAGATTTCATTTTCGTCGGAGGCAGCACTTTTATCGTTGCCGACTTTTGAGCAGCCATACGTTAAAATCCATTTTACATTTATCAAAAAAAATCCGGCCGAAAAAACTTAGTTTTTCCAGCCGGACATGCACTATGTAAAGTATATCTAAGGTATTATAATTTGTAAAACTCTTCCCAACCTTTACGAGGTTCCGGGCCGATTAACAACTGATTGGCTTTATCGTTATTTGTTATTTTTTTCGTTACCGGATCAAATGTCAATTTCGTATTAAGCCATTGCGCCAACACGCCTAAGCAGAACACCTGACTTAACGGGCCGGCTATGCTGAACGGCGAACGGGGTTCTTCCACTCCCTGACATGCCAGTAAGAAATTTTTATAATGGTTAGACGGGCTTTTAGGAACCTCCGGCAAACTGGATGCCATCTCTTTCGCTTTTTCTTCGGGAATAATAGACAGCGTACTTCCGTGCGAACCGCCTTTAAATGTCAATTCTTTCGAGTAAATAATCTTTCCGGGATTTAATTTAGCCGGTTGTATCTTACCGTTTCCTACGGGAGGAATATTGGGGTCGAGCTCTAAATTACCGTATCCTTCGGGAACGGGCGGAATGTTATCAAGACCATCGTACCACGTTACATCTACCGGAGGCATATCTCCTCGTGCAGGGAACCTAAATAATATGGTAGACGACATAGGATAGAAAAACGGATTATGCCCTTCCGCACGCAACATATTTATTTCGGTAGGCAACCCTAATTCCAGAAACTGGTGTGCCGTATCCAAAATGTGAGCGCCCCAGTCTCCTAATGCACCCATACCGAAATCGTACCAACAACGCCACTGACCGTTTACATAATCTTTATTGTATTCATGAAAAGGCTGCGCCATCAACCAAGTATCCCAAACGAGCGTCTCGGGCAAAGGCATCGCATCCGGCATACGGGTGATATTGGGATCCCATCCGTGCCAACGACGAGAATTGTTCATATGAGCGGTAATAGCCGTTACATCTTTTATGATTCCGGCTTCTTGCCATGCCTTAAACTGAAAATAATTAGCTTCCGAATGTCCTTGATTTCCCATTTGAGTAACCACTCCATACTTCTTTTCGGCGGCAATCAACCGCTCTATCTCATCGAAAGTACGCGCCAACGGCTTTTCCGTATAAACATGCTTACCTAACGACATGGCCAATATGGTAATAGGGAAATGCGCAAAATCAGGAACACCTACGGTTACGGCATCTATTTGGTCGGCCATTTCATCGAACATCTTGCGAAAATCTTTATATTGTTTCGCATTAGGAAACAACTTCATATTTTCCTGCGTTTGGGGAGCCCCCATGTCTACATCGCAGAGAGCAACGATATTACATAATCCTGTTTTATTAAATTCTCTGATAATCTCCCCTCCTCGATTACCGATACCCACACAGGCTAAATTTACTTTATCGTTGGGAGATACAAATTTAGGCTTACGAGGTGTGCTGCTGCAAGAAGTCAATCCAGTAGACGAAAGCCAAATACCGGGAAGCGCAGATGCGGCTGTTAATGCAGAAGCCGTTTTCAAAAAATTACGGCGGGAAAATTTAGAATCCAGATTCATAGTTATTAATAATTAAAGCTGTTGGATGAATTTGTCTGTTTTCAATCCGTAAAATTCCGTGCACGTACACGGAATTTTACGGATCGCTCTATTTCTTTCTTTTAGAGACTACAATATTCAGAAAAATATTTGAACTTTGCAAACAAACAGAACAAAGATTTTTTAAAATATTACGCTTTACAACAAATATACCTGCCCGAATCTTTATTCTCACCTTTCCGCCAAATACCCAACATGCTAAAAGATATGTAATAGTATAATTTGTAAACATACCCCAAATACTAACCGATTTTTCAAAACAGCCTCAAATAGAATTAAACCCTATTTAATATAATCCGCCTTAGCAACAATATATATACACCATTTAACTCTACTTCTATTGCACATAACATATTTTTGACTATATTTGCATATAACTTTCTAAAAATACTACTATGAAACCAAAAATCCTTTTCCTCCACCTTATTGTAACACTATATACAGTAACAACATCTTGCCAAGAGCGTAAAAATATTCAGTTCAGAAGCCTTAAACTTGTTTGAATTTAAAATTTTCATTATCACTGGTTCCGAAACATAATTAATTGTTCTCATTCCATTTTTTATAATGGAGCTTTCCGTTACTATTATTAACCTCAAAAAAAAACGATTATGAAAAAACTAATTCTACTTGTGCTACTATCAGTAGTATTCATTCCGGCGGGAATTTCACAAAATACCGGCCATGTTGAGGGCGGAGCGTATTCCAAAAAAACGAGTTATAACCTAATCGGTCAAGGAGATAAATTATACAACCTATCGGACAAATCTGTTCTTGATAGAGTGTTGTTCGGCATGACAAACTCTTTTGTAGAATATGTTTTTAAAGGACCTTTCGATAACTCTGAGGTATTGGCGTTACGCATTGTAGCTGACGAACAGACCGGTTCGTACCGACTGGACATTATGAAAATGCAGAATATGGATAATGTTTCTAAAATGATAAGAGACTTAGAGGCCGAAACAGGAGAAATAAACATACCGGGCAAACTGCAAGCTCAACTTTCACCGCAAATACTGGAAAAAATACGCAAACACAATAAAGATGTGTTTTATAACGCTTTGCATAGCGACGAGCCATATAAACAATATCGCCCCGAAGCGAAAACATTTAATATCAGCAAAGAACTGGCCGAGAAACTGCATGGTAAAATGGCTTCGCTTATACAGAATTTTACGGGTAAAGGCAATCAGGCAATTATAGCCGATGGCAATACTATGACATTCCGTTGCGTAACAGGAGACGAGGTTCATTCGCTTTCCGTCCATTGCCCGCGAAATGCAGCAAGTCTTCTTTCGGACGCTTGTATAGACATAATAAATTCTTACGAAGAAAATCCGGATAATACCCGATACATCGAACTTTTAGATAAAATAGATTTATAAAAATCAAATGTAAAACAGGCAGGTTATCGATTACGATAACCTGCCTGTTTTCTTTTTCCTAATATACAACACCCGCTATTTGTTTATAATAAAAAACATGTAGCTAACATTCATACAGAGCCCATTATCATCGCTTATACCATTCCGTTTCTATTGAACACCATACCCCGGTCAGCACCCCGCAAATCTTCAAAAAAGGCCGTAACGATATTGATATTCGCAACAATACAAACAGGTTTCATATTTATCCCAAAGTATAAATTCTACAAAAATTATCGACCGGCATGTCTGAGGAAACAGTTTCTGCCGGCCAAACAATCCCCCTTTCCGGGCGTTTATATATAGAAAACGCAAAAACAATTCAAATGGACGTTGAAGAAAACAGCGAATTAGAAG
>JAFUKV010000121.1 GCA_017467745.1 Bacteroidaceae bacterium
CCTCATACATAGATTGTCCTGTTCCTGTTTCTGCGGCTAAATGAATAATTGCATCTTGTCCATCCAACGCTCGCATCCAATCGTTGCGAGAAGTTACACTACCTCTAATAAAACGAACTTTCCCTAAAATACTTTTATACAGCGGAGATGTCTTTTCCGGATCTACCCCATGTATCTGCGGAGTCAACACATCAAGCACCGTAACATTATACCCTTTTTCCACGAGACTCAATGAAACATTTGATCCGATAAACCCGGCTCCTCCGGTTACTAATATATTCTTCATTTTTATCTATTCTATTTAATAAAATTGCCTACCTTATCTGTTTTTTTCCATTCTTTTGAATCAAAACAATATCTCTTTATTATATACGCCGGAGCTCCAACTGCCACACAATAATCTGGAATATTCTTTGTCACAACTGAATTTGCACCCACAACACAGTTCTTTCCAATTTTTACTCCTAAAATGCATACATTCTCACCAATCCATGTCCCATCTCCTATTTCAACTTCTCCATTCTGTATTATTGGTTGCTCTAATATTGGGATTGTAATATCCGAAAATCCATGTAGGTTATCGCTTATATACACTTTATCTGCCGTCAAAACCTTTTTCCCTATTTTAATACTTTTAGTACAATATATATGATTAAAATGTCCAATAATCGATCCATCTCCTATCTCCAACAAGCAATTATCCTCCCCCGTAAGAGGTAATGCCGCTAACCATGTTTTATATTGGATAAACACAGAACGACCTATCCTGATATTTTTCCCTCCATCAATTTTTAAAGGGGAAATAATTCGCGATCCTTTCCCTATATTTCTAACAAAAAATATAAAGTACCACAACGTACTTAATCTAATCCATATTCTTTTTATCATTCTCCAATTTCCACCTAATATACTCTGATATATCAAAAAATTTCTTATAATTATCGGCAATCCAAGCAAAATCTTGTTCCCACCATTTATCTTGCGACAAAAAATTTATTTGCTCCTGTGAAAATCTTTTTCTTATTTCTTTGGCAGGAACACCCCCAACTATCGAATATGGCTCAACATCTTTCGTTACAACAGAACCGGCAGCTATAATTGCCCCATCTCCAACAGTTATACCATCTGCTATAAAAACACGTTCACCTATCCACACATCATTCCCGATAATCGTTATCCAACTACTATCCTTTACATAATGATAAGGAGGAAATATCGGTGTTTCTTCCGTAAAAAAGGAAAAAGGAATCTGACCTTCTGTATTATAATAAAATGCTGGAAAAGTAGATACAAATTTAGTTGTTGGATGAACACCCATCCCTGCCCTTAAACTATTTGCAATACTACAAAAACGACCAATTTTTACTCCATGAATATTACAATCATTCCCTAAATACGAGCCCAATCCTATATAACTTTTAATTATTGATGATTTCTTGCCTATGGAATTTTTTCCTTCAAAAAAAGAAGAATGAATAATTGCATCTTTTGCTATCCATCTTTTGTTATTACTCAATAAGAATTTTAATATTATTCTCTTTATATGCCCCAACATTTTATTCTCTTTCAAATGCATCTATAAAAGATTTCTGTGTATGATTTACAATATGCACATCAAGATATTGCGCATATTCTTGTAATTTATGATAACTTTCAAACATATAGGCAAGATCCCGTAACAAAACATGCATTTTATATTGTTCCTCAAACTTTTTCCATGGTATTAGTTCTACATTTGTTTGATCATAAAAATGTCTATCATATGTACAAACTTCATTTTTCTCATTCACACATATTTGTTCTGTCCATGAATGATCAACACCATAAAGATCAATTTGCTTATACCCCATATTCATTGCATTAAAAATACATGCAACTACAACATTTTGAACCCTCGGCATAGAAAGGCCTTTGGTATATATCCAATTTGTTAAAGAAGGAATACCGCACCACTCACTGCTATGATATGGTATAACTTTAATATTTTCATTATCTTTAAATATCTCCTTAAAACGAACATGCTTAAATGCAATATATGGAACAAACAAATTACAAGGCCATGACGTTAAAAGTAATTTTTGAAATATCTTATTTCTATAATCTACACATTTTTGCAAATCACTCCAAAAACCGGGATCAGCAATTACATAATATTTAGGTTTTATTTTTTGATAATATTCTGTTATCGCAAAATTATTAACTACACATACATCTTCTTGAAGAAAAATATCAATATTTTCTATTATTTCATTCTGTAATGATGGGCCATTTGCTAATACAATAAAACGTTTTTGATGCTCTTCTTTTTGTATATAATTATTAAAATCTTCAAATCTAAACTTATAAATAATCCAGTATATGCTCTTAAATAAATAGACAATATTTTTTCCTATTATTTTAATTATACTCTTCATTCCTTAGATACTTTCTTATATAACATATATTATTCGACAAAATAATACGCATACAAATAAAAACAGACAGAAAATACACAAGCATTTTCCACATAATATTTTTCAGAACATCTACCCTAAAATCAAGACAATATACACATACACATACAACAGCTATTACTATTGCGAAGGACAATAAAACCCGTATATGTGAAATATTCACTTTTGAAAAATAAATATATGCTAACAACATAGAGCACAATGTAAATGCCGAAGTTATACAAGCGGCAACAATCCCCAATCGGGGCAATAATATTATATTTAAACACACACTTGCCAATCCTCCGCATATAGAGATAGCGGAACTTATCTTAGTTTTTTCTCGGGCTGTTATAATAGTACCATACAACATACTCATAGACGAAGCAACTACACCGATTAAAATCATCGGCACATAATAATAGGCAATATGAAATTTTTCTGCTGAGAATATCTGAAAAAATTCCTTTGCAAACAATGCAAGACCCAATGCTCCGCTTATGATTACAAAAAAATAGACATTTCTTACTTTTGTAAATTGCTCGGTAAATTGCAGTGTACCGTATATTTTAAAGAAATAAGGCTCAAATGCCTTATACGCCCCATAAGAAACGATATTCAATATCAACGCTAATGTCGAGGCTGTACTATATATGCCCAGATCACTCAAATTAAGATATTTATCTATCAATATTCTATCTGACATCGAAACTAAGTTATACGATAATGCACCGGGCACCAAAGGTAATGAAAAAATCAAAGCCTTTTTTATTTGCCCCCAATCAAAATGCCAAATCATATTTTTTACGGTAATATAGGCAAATATGATTCCGAAAATGATGGTAACTACCATATTGGCGAGAAGAATCCCTTCTGCTTTAAACTGATACCCAACCACAAGCCAAAGCGTCAACCCAAAGATAGACACTCCTTTCAAAACATTCAGAACAGTTAAAGGCAACGGGCGTTCTTGTAAACGAAACAACGCACAAGGCAAAACCCCTACAATATTAAACAGATTAGTAATAAGCCCTATTGCCATATATGGATAAAAATCAACGTTACTGCCAATTTGTGTAAATAGGTAGGGTCCGACAACAAATAGCAATAAAGAAAGAAATAGATTAATCCCGACAACAAAAATAGAAATATTTCCCAACAGTTTCTTTTGTTCCGTCTCGTTTCCCATACGGTAATAATACACTAAATAGTAGGTATTCAAACACAAAAAACCTATTATTACTAAGAATATATTTACCGTATTTACGTAATTTACAATACCGTACTCTGCCGGAGTAAGGTATTGCGTCAATATAGGGAAAGAAATAAAACTCAACAGGCGAGGAGCAATATCTCCGATTGCATATATCGTAGAATTCTTTATCAGATTACTCATTATTACAATCGACTGAAAATCTTCTGTATAGAAATCTTTGCAAAATAAATAGAAATCTTTCCCGGTCCGGCATAATATGACATCCAAAGTTCATCGTTTACTCGGATAACACCGGGATAAGCATTATCTCCGCCACCGGGGAATACATATATCGGGTCTAAAACATTATTTTTTATATGATACAGCATTGTACCGTCTAATCCTCGTCCGGCAACAAACCGTTGACCGTCTAACGTAATTATATCCGGACAATGAATCAAATACCCGCTATCATTCCACGTCCACTCTGTATACGGAAAGGAAGCCGTACCGATATAACCGTTTCCGGAAACCGCTCTCGACACAATCATCATGCCGCCGTCTTCTAAAAACTCAATATCTGCTTCATTTCCTTGTATATTTAGCTCCGTAATCAACGAATAATTTACTCCATCTACCGATCTTACCAGTAAAGGTTTCACATTTGCACTATAAGCTACACCATAAGCAATACCGTCTTTCCATACTACTCGCCATAACCAGTAAGATGACAATGTTTTATCTTGTTGTATAGAAACTGCCTGCGCATTTGTAAAAGATAATTGTGCACTTGTCAATTCGCCGGAAAAGAAACGAACGCCTGTTTTACGGAAAAACAGTTGACCATTCTCAATATTAGAACAACCGTATATAAGCATTAACCGATTGTCCGATGTTACAGTCAATTTAGGATCTCTCAAATCATAGTCCTTGTCTCCGACCAGTCCTACGGATACCCATTTCTCACCATCAACAGATTCTAAAATCCGAATTTTTCCGTAATTATCCGGCGAAGTAGGAACATGCGCAACAGCCTCTCTAAAACAGCAATAATATTTTCCTTTATATTCTGTCAACCCTGTAAAAGCGCAATGCGGCGCATTATCCCAAATACGAGATTGAAACGATGTATCTTCCATATACCACGACAATAAATCATCTATATCATCGCAGGACGTCAATACAAAAGAAAAAATAACAAGTAAAACAATACGAAACCTCATCGTCATTCCCAATCAGCAAAATCCGTATTTACTAATCAATAAAATCAAAACTCATGCGTGTACCCATTTCTAAATCCCGATTTACGGTTTTACCTAATATCTGCGGTAGATATTTGGGATGCAAGCCGTATCCGGGACGGACGGAACGGACGTTTTTTTCGGTAATGACATCTCCTTTTTTCATATTCTCGGCCACATAAAGCGAGCGAGAAAATTGCCGGCCTTTTATCTGGCTGATATCTGTTGGATAAGTAACCCGTCCTATTGCCTTTTCTACATTTCTAATAGACTTTACCATCGCCGCAAATTCCTCTTTATTCATCGAGAACTCGCAATCGGGGCCGCCTATCGCCCGGTCTATAATAAAATGTTTTTCTATCACCTCTGCGCCTAACGCTACGGCAGCAACTGCAACATCGCTACCTAACGTATGGTCAGATAATCCGACTTTAACGCCAAAACGCTTTTTCATATCGCGCATAGTAGCCAAATTAGCATCTTCAATCGGAGCCGGATAAGCCGAAGTACATTTCAATAACGTGATGTCGTTATTGCCCACTCTACGGCACGCCTCTAATGCAAGGTTTATATCTTCTATCGTCGCAACCCCAGTAGACATAATAATGGGCTTCTGCTTAGATGCTATATATTCTATTAACGGAATATCCGTTATCTCAAACGACGCTATCTTATAAATAGGGTTTTCTAACGACTCCAATAAGTCTACGGCTGTTTTATCGAAAGGTGTGGAAAAGCACTCAATTCCGACTTTCTTAGCTTCTTCAAAAATAGCTTTGTGCCATTCCCACGGAGTATAAGCTTTTTGGTATAAATCGTACAACCTATATCCGTCCCATAATCCTCCGGGCTCTGCCATAAACTCCGGTTTATCACAATTTAATGTAATTGTATCTGCTGTATAAGTCTGTATTTTAATGGCATCAGCTCCCGCTTTTTTAGCAACAGACACTGTCTCTAACGCCATATCAAGGCTATGCCCATGATTTGCAGACATTTCTGCAATTATAAAAGTCTTACTGTTCATTATCATGAGAAATAATCAATTTGATTTATATCATCTAAAACAATATAATACCATCCCTTAGATTCCATTAAGGTTTTTGCTTGAAATTCAACATCTCCAATACTTTTTATCGATTCTCGACAAATAGCATTTCCGTTCCGTTGCTTCACATATAAGTATTTTTCCCAATCTTTATTGTTCAAAATCATCTGAACCACAGCATGTTTTTGATACAATGGCAGTATCTTCAAGTCTTTACCAACCGCAGCATCTATTATCAACTGTAAATAGTCTATGCCCATAGACAACTCAGCCATTTCATCTCGCCAACCGCCCATACGGCTTGCTATTTCGATAACAGCCCACTCTCCATTATGATATTTCAACTCTATATGCCCGGCTCCATACTTGATTTTAAAAGCATCTAAGATTTTAAAAATAAAAGTTTTTAAATCATCATAAACCTCATCGCTAATTCGAGCCGGCATTAAATGATGTGTCTCCACAAAATTGGGAATCCCGTCGGTATTTTCTTCCGTTACTGCAACAATGTGATGTGTACCGTTACTCGATATTGTTTCTACACTATATTGCTGCCCTTGTAAATATTCTTCCGCTAAAACAATTTTATTGTTAGACTCATTTAACGCATCTTCAAACGCATCTTCAAATTGTTTTTGATTTTCAACAAAAGCAACTCCTCGAGAAGCCGAACGATCGGATGCTTTAACTACAAAAGGAAAAGTAAACGGAGGTTTTGATAAATCGCTATCTTGATATAATTCCGTCGCTTTTGCACTACGAATATTATTTGC
Organism: Bacteroidaceae bacterium; assembly: GCA_017467745.1. GTDB lineage: Bacteria > Bacteroidota > Bacteroidia > Bacteroidales > CHK158-818 > Gallibacteroides. Next base: position 6,690 of record JAFUKV010000121.1, read on the forward strand.
ACTAAATATTTTTTTCATTCTACTTTTATCCGTAGTGTCTAATGCCGTTTCTAACGAATTATTGCGCAAGCCTAATCTTTCTCCAATGGCACAAGCCGTTATGTTCCCCATCTCTGTTGCAACTGTTTGCACTGCCACCGGATGAAACTGTTGAGCGACACTGTAAATACCCTCTATATCATCGATGCTTAGCAAATGAAAATAGTCGGCACATTGTTTTCCTTCACATTCAGGATTATAATCAAAAACATGAGCAATATAACCTGCTTCTTTTACCTTGTTAATAAACTTAACTTGCAGGCTTCCCCCACCTATAATAAAAAAATCTTTTTTATTCACAATTTCGAATTAATAATTTCACATAATCGATTAGCAAATAATTCATCTACACGAAAATCATTAAATAAGTTCAATATACTTTTACTCTCTTTTTCCGCAATAAGAAAGTTTTCTCCATGGAAAAGGTATGCTACCGAAGGGAAATTAGTTCCAGCAAAAAGGCCGGCTTTAAATATAGCATCTAAAATTTCGTCTCGCTTATCAACACAAAGCATAAAACGCCAATCGTTATAACGTGTTCCCCATTGATTTTCTTGTGGTAAATTATCTCTATATATCCTATTAATCTTTTCTTTATGTTTTTGAATTAATAATAGACTATCTTCTACCTCTTTTAAATATAAGGATGGATTATTTAAAGGAGAACCATCAAGCCAACAGTCTATTTTTTTTGTATATATTTGTCTATTATTCAAACAGTAACGAATATAATCCATTTGCTCCTTTAATTCTCCGGAATCAAATTTAACTTCTCTCTTATTATAATTCAGTTTATCATCAATTATCCCCCAACCTCCATAAGACAATTCTACATACTTAGCATATCCTGTACTATATAGTTCTAAATCGACATTAGGACATACATTTGCTGTCAATCTGGGAATGCACAAACATCTGTCATCAATGATATAAATAGTACTTTTTACAGCTTTTATTTGTGCATAAAATTCTGAATTATCAAAATTATTACCATAAGCATGAACAAATAAAACACCGCCATAATTACCCTTATTTAATTTCGCCAAGCATTGCTTTTTGTCCATTGCATGGGTTTCATCAATATCGACAAATTCAAAAGAAATCCCTGCCTTTAAAAAGGTTAGCGGAACAATAGGGCATACATTTGCCGGTAACAAGAATGGATATTCAACAGTGTTACTTGTTAAAAAATAATATAAAACCGCAGATGCTCTATTCTCAGATACTCTCATTACAAAAAACTCGCAAACAACTTATAATTTTATCCAATCCTTTTCCAACTTCTTTTACTCGGAAAGATTGTACATACTCTTTTCGAGCCTGAACATCGCTTAACGAAACAATTTTATCCTGAATTTTTTCCAATAACAACGGATCATTCCATTGAAAAATTTCATCGAAAAAGCCCAATGCTTTCAATCCCGTTAAATCCTCCGTCTGATTATCAATTACCTGAATCGGTATTGTCGGAACATTCAATGCGGCCAACTCAAACAAGGTTTGTCCACCCGCCGAAATAATAATATCTGAGCTTAAAAATAAGGACTTTATTTCTTCTGCATTCAAAGAACGATATAAACTCAACTCGCACTCTTGATTTTGTATTTCTTGCGCACCGGGCCCTAAAACCACATTCGCCTTTAAATCAGGAAATACCCGTCGAATCATTTGAGCTATCGGTATAGTCAAATTACGAATATCAGATCCGCCCATAATAATCGTAATTGAATGTAATTTCCTAAACTCATAATAAGCCGTATTAATAAAAGGATTTCTCAAAACAGAGTATTCTAACCCCTGTAATAATTTATTAATACCATTCTTGTTATGTGCATGTTTAGTCGTATTTTCAACATTTGGCGTCCAATCTATTATTAATGCTCGTTTATATAATCTCCTTTGAAAATCATCTATAATAGCAAAGTAAGGGCTTAAAGACTGCAAATAATCTACTTCTTTTTGACTGGCAATCAATGAATCCACAAACAGAATACAGCCTTTCGTATAGTCCAGATCCGCAATATTCCGATGCCATGAGACATATTTATGACGTCTACTTCCCAACAACTTACTACATGAAATATCTCCATCAATAAGCATCTCGACTGAATATTTCAAATCTTCAAACTTATCATAAAAAGAAGCACATCTAGCAATATGTCCAAATCCCAAATCTTTACTTCCCTCTGTGATTATATAAACTCTTCCGTTAATCATGGAATAACGTTATATTATTATAATTGAGAACTTTTTCGGGTATTGGCTTTATCACAACACCTCTTGTTGCCGGAAAAACAATACTCCTTGACGGAATATCCAAGTCTTTTATATATGTATTTGCCGAAATAATGACATGATCTCCAATATTAGAATTGCCTATTACTTTACTTCCTGACAGCATATATACATGTTCCCCTAAAACCGGTAAACATCCATTATTATTTCCCAAAGTACAATTCTGTGAAATCTTAAAATAATTACCAATTTTACATCCCGGCGCTATTATTGTTCCAATAGAATGTTCAATTTTGAATATCTCAGGCAACTCTACAGAACAGTATATATCATTTCCATTCATCATTTTATTTAAACGATAAACCTTTTCCGCTAAATTTTTTTCACCTGCATGTAAAAGAGAATTAGAAAGAAAATATAAATATACCGCATGCTGGTCAGAATGTAAAGGGCTGAAATAGACTTTATCCTCAAAAGAGTAATAACGGCAAGTAATTTTTGAGAAACACCGTTCACAACGAATTAAAACAGAATCAAGCACTGATCTAATTGCTTCTGTTTCTTCTGGCTTTATAAAGAAAATATTTTCTAACTGATGAATTGTCAATTTAAACAATTCATCTTTCGACATTGAGATTTCCATTTTTTCCAAGAATTTGATATTTTAATTCTGCTAATTTCCAATCTTCTTCTGTATCAATATCCTGAGCTTCGACCTCAGAAAGCTCTATCATTCCAGTATTATCACATAGAATTTCTTTTGTCTCATAAAACTTATCGACTTTCATCCAATAAAACAGTCCCGCATCGTGATACATCGGCTGCAAATCTTGTGAACGTGTATGAATATGCTCCGGTTCTCTCATTAACAAACGAGAATTTTCTAAAAAAAGAGCTCGCTGTATCGGATAAGAAAAAGATAATACTGGCATTAACGCATCATAAGCATTATTCTCAAAAGTATTATAACTATTTACCAATGATTGAGATTTTAGAAATGGAGCTGTTGAAAAAACACAACAAAACGCATCAAAACTTATACCCCGTTCCTGATAACAATTTAATACTTCTTCTATAACATTCTCCATTGTGGCATAATCGTTCGCAGTTTCCGCACTACGAAAAAACGGAACGGATGCTCCATATTGCCGGGCGACAGTCGCAATTTCTTCATCGTCGGTAGAGACCATAACTTCGTCGAAAAGGCCTGATTGTAATGCCGCTTCAATAGAATACGCTATTATGGGTTTTCCCATAAACGGCTTGATATTTTTTCGAGGAATACGTTTACTACCACCCCGTGCCGGAATAATGGCTATATTTTTCATTTCTGTTCTTTTATAATAAGATTCGGACTTTGTCCAAAAACAATCGAATTATCCGGAATATTCTGATCTTTTACACACGCATTTGCTCCGATTATAACATTATTGCCAATAATACAATTCCCGATAATAGAAGCGTTGGTACACATCCATACGTGCTGTCCTATCTGCGGATAGATGCCCCGATTATTTCCTACGGTACAATTTTGACTAAATAAAAAATAATCGGAATATTTTGCCCGTCCCATCACAGTACCGACAGGATGATCTAACCTAAAAATATCAGGGAGTTTTACTTCGTAAAATAAATCGCAAGCGTTAAGCATTTTATTCAAGAAATATAATCTATCTGATAATGAGCTTTTTACCCCCCCCCCGTTGGCAAGTGCGCCATACCTCATTCGAGAGGTAATACAAGAAAATGCAATATTGTCCCGAATGAAACGGATTGAAATAAGTCTCTCCCTCGTTTGAGTAATATTTATTGGGAGAATGAGAGAAGTTATATTCCAATCGTTTTAACGTGTTATCAAAAGCGGCTTCCAATAATACCTTATCTTCTTGACCGAATGTAAATATGTTTGTCAATTGTTTTTCGACCAATTGCAATATTTCAACAGGAGAAACGGCGAATTTCATCTAAACAAATTTTTATTTCCGAGTTACAAACTCTATTACTTTATCTATTACATATTGCTGCTCTTCGTCTGTTAGAGTGGGATACATAGGCAGGCTTAAACAGTGCCGATAATATTCTTCAACCACCGGCAAATCGCCTCTCTTATTACCAAACTGACGGTAATAGGGCATCAAGTGCAAGGGTACGTAATGAACTTGCGCATAGATTTTATTTTCGCGTAAATAGTTATACAACCCTAACCTATCCGCTACTTGTATTATATAAAGATGATATGCGTGATAAACGTTATCGGCGACATAAGGAGTACAAATACCGGAAACCTCTGCAAAAGCCTTGTTATATGCGTCGGCTATTTGCTGACGGCGATTGAGACCGGCTTGCGCTCTTTTCAGTTGAGAAATACCGAGCGCCGCTTGAAAGTCTGTTATCCGGTAATTGAAACCCAAATCTTGCATTTCGTAATACCAACCGCCGTGATTTTCTTCTAACCGTGCAGGGTCTTTGGTTATTCCATGCGTACGATAGAGGCATAAGGCATCGTAAATATCTTTACGATTGGTTGTCACCATACCACCCTCGCCCGTAGCGATGTGTTTTACGGGATGAAACGAGAATACGCCGACATCGGCCAAACCGTTTCCGCAATATTGTTTCGTGCCTTTGCTATCGATAAAATATCCGCCGGGAGCATGGCAGGCATCCTCTAATATCCACAAATCGTATTCATCGGCTACTTTCCTAAATGCTTCGATATCGACAGGGTATCCTGCAAAATCAACGGGAACGATTCCTTTATAAGTTCCCTTCGGGGCAGAAGCCAACATGTTTTTCAACTTTTCGATATCCATTAAATAGGTATCTTTATCTATATCGCAAAATACGACTTCGCCTCCGCAATAACGAATGCAGTTAGCGCTGGCGGCAAAAGTCATGGGCGTAACAATGACCTTATCGCCGGGTTTAACGCCAAACGCCATAGCCGCCAGATGCAGGCCGGAAGTGGCGTTGTTTACCGCAACGGCATACCGAGCTTCTACATACGAAGCGAACGCGTCTTCAAATTCTTTTATTTTAGGACCTTGCGTCAGGTAGTCCGATTTAAGCGTAGATATTACCTCGTCAATATCCTCGTCCGTAATGTGCTGACGACCGTAAGGTATCGGTTTATCTATCATTTTACCACAAAATTAGAATCGCAATATTTTACTATCTTTTCGCGCATTGTCTCTACGGTTTCCCATTCGGAATTTTTGTCCGAACTGTAATGGAATCCTTCGGGAACAGGTGTAGCGTGATGATGTTCTAAATAATCGGCACGTGTATGTCTGAACGATACGGACGGCAGAATAGCGTAGTATTTGCCCAAATCTATCGTATTCATCGAGTCGGTTACGGTAATCATTTCTTCGTGCAGTTTTTCGCCCGGACGAATGCCGACAATCTCTATCTTCGCATTCGGAGCAATTGCTTCCGCTACCGTTACAATTTTATATGAAGGTATTTTCGGTACAAAAATTTCTCCTCCTAAATGATGCTCAATAGCAAACAACACTAAATCGACCCCTGCTTGAAGAGAAATATTAAAACGTGTCATTTCTTCGTGAGTGATAGGTATTACGCCTGTTTCACGTTTACCTATAAAGAAAGGGATAACAGAACCGCGAGACCCCATTACGTTACCGTAACGGACAACCGAGAAACGTATATCGCGTTTACCGCTCAAATTATTGGCGGCGACAAACAATTTGTCTGAACACAATTTCGTTGCTCCATACAAGTTTATAGGCGCGCAAGCCTTATCGGTAGACAACGCTACCACATGTTTTACATTTGTCTGCAAAGCGGCGTTTATTACGTTTTGCGCTCCGTGCACGTTTGTCTTGATGCACTCTTCGGGGTTATATTCGGCAGTATCAACTTGTTTGATAGCTGCGGCGTGTATAATTACGTCAATATCTTCACATGCACGTTTCAGGCGTTCTGCATCCCGAACATCGCCTATGAAAAAGCGTAATTGGGGATATTTGTCACGCGGATATTTTTGTTTCAGTTCAAATTGTTTCAGTTCATCTCTCGAATAGATTACGATTCTTTTTACTTCCGGATATCTGCTCAATATGGTTTCAACAAATTTTTTTCCAAATGATCCCGTTCCTCCGGTAATTAAAACTGATTTGCTGTTTAACATCTTTCTTTATATTTAGTTTTTATTTCTTTATTATGCAGCGGAAGTATTCGATGGTTTTTTCCAATCCTTCTTCCAATTTTACTACGGGACGCCAACCGCCAAGATATTCGGTGGCCAACGCAATGTCCGGACGACGTTGTTTGGGGTCGTCGGCAGGTAATGGCAGAAAACGCAATTTCGAGCGGGAACCGGTCATGCGAATAACCTTTTCGGCCAATTCCAACATCGTAAATTCTCCGGGATTGCCGATATTAACAGGCCCCGTAAAATTGTCCGATGTATTCATCATGCGTACCATCGCCTCGATTAAATCGTCTACATACTGAAAACTGCGCGACTGACTGCCGTCGCCGTAAATCGTTATATCTTTTCCCTGCAATGCCTGAACTATGAAATTCGACACGACACGACCATCGTCCGGATTCATACGGGGGCCGTAGGTGTTGAATATTCTGATGATTTTAATGTGTACGTTGTTTTGCCGATAATAATCCATAAACAGTGTCTCTGCGCAACGTTTGCCCTCATCGTAACAAGAACGGACGCCTATCGGATTTACATTTCCCCAATAACTTTCTACGTGCGGATGCACCGCCGGATCGCCGTACACTTCGCTGGTAGAGGCTTGCAATATTTTCGCCCGCGTGCGTTTTGCCAACCCCAGCATATTGATAGCGCCCATAACGGATGTTTTTGTCGTTTTAATGGGGTTGTACTGGTAATGTACAGGCGATGCTGGACAAGCCAAATTATAGATTTCGTCCACTTCGGCGTAATACGGTTCGATAATATCGTGACGAACTAATTCGAAATTATGATTATCAAGCAAATGACGAACATTATCTTTATTGCCGGTAAAATAATTATCCAGACAAATCACATCGTTCCCATCTTTAAGCAAACGTTCGCAAAGATGTGAACCTATAAATCCGGCTCCTCCTGTAATTAAAATCCGTTTCATTTCCGCTATTCGCTTTTTTTACCGATTCTAAAATAACGAAAGCCTTCGGCCTTCAAATCATTTGCATCGTAGATATTACGTCCGTCTATAATCACATCTCCATTCATTAGTGAACGGACAATTTTCCACTCCGGCAAACGAAATTGTTTCCATTCTGTTATAAGAATCAGCGCATCGGCATTTTCAACCGCATTATAAGGGTCTCTGCAATATGTTATCTTATCGCCAAGCCGCAACCGAGCCTCATCCATCGCAACCGGGTCGAAAGCCCGTACTGTCGCGCCTTCTTCCAATAAACGGTCAATTACAACCAGCGACGGGGCTTCTCTCATATCATCTGTTTCCGGTTTAAAGGCTAACCCCCAAATGGCAATAACTTTATCATTAAGAGAGCCGCCAAAAACATCTGACAGTTTTTTGAATAATATTTCTTTTTGCCGGCGATTAACTTCTTCAACCGCCTCAATCAGCTCCATTCTATACCCATGCGCAAGACCGGTACGTGCCAACGCCTTCACATCTTTCGGGAAACAAGAACCTCCATAACCACATCCGGCATACAAAAAATGCTTGCCAATACGGTCGTCCGTCCCGATTCCTTTTCTTACCATATCAACATCCGCACCTACTCGTTCGCACAAATTAGCTACTTCGTTCATAAAACTGATACGAGTAGCCAACATAGCATTGGCTGCATATTTCGTCATTTCGGCAGAAGGAATATCCATAAACAAAATAGGGTATCCGTTCAATAAAAAAGGTCTGTACAGTTTTTCCATCAAACCTCTCGCTTCATCGCTTTCTACCCCTACAACCACCCTATTGGGGGTCATAAAATCTTTTATCGCAGCACCTTCTTTTAGAAATTCCGGATTCGAGGCGACGTC
>JAFUKV010000122.1 GCA_017467745.1 Bacteroidaceae bacterium
GAATATCCGAACCTGCTTCATTCGGAATAACCGAACAACTCTCTCAAATGGGAATTGTTGTCGGTCGGATGAAAACCGGCACACCGGTACGTATAGACGGACGTAGCATAGACTTTTCAAAAACCATCAAACAAGAAGGAGAAAACGACTTCCATAAATTTTCATATCTTGATTTTATCCCGCGCCCGTTACAACAACAACCGTGCTGGATGGTACATACAAACGAAGAAGTACACGATATTCTTCGTAAAGGACTGCCAGATTCTCCGCTTTTTAACGGACAAATAAAAAGTATAGGACCGAGATATTGTCCAAGCATAGAAACCAAAATAGTTACATTCGCCGATAAAACAGAACATCAACTTTTTCTGGAACCGGAAGGAGAAACTACACACGAATTTTATTTAAACGGATTTTCATCGTCTCTTCCGTTAGATATACAATTAGAGGCATTGAAAAAAATTCCGGCGTTCGAAAACGTACAAATTTATCGTCCCGGATATGCCATTGAATATGATTACTTCGATCCTACACAATTAAAACATTCATTAGAGACAAAAGCTATTAAAAATTTATTTTTTGCCGGACAAGTTAACGGGACAACCGGATACGAAGAAGCTGCCGGACAAGGATTGATAGCAGGAATCAACGCACATCTGAATGTGAAAGGAGAAGATTCCTTTATATTGAATCGTGATGAAGCGTACATAGGCGTATTGATAGACGACTTAGTAACAAAAGGCGTAGACGAACCTTATAGAATGTTTACATCCCGCGCGGAATATCGTATCTTATTACGACAAGATGATGCGGATATGCGATTAACGGAAAAATCGTACAACATAGGGTTAGCAACCCGCAGTCGTTACGAATTGATGATAGAAAAGAAAAAAATGCGGGATGAAATTATAGATTTCGCCCGTAATTATTCTATTAAACCGGTATATATAAACGAAGGCTTAGAACGATTAGGAACTACGGCTTTAAAGCATGGAACAAAATTAGTAGAACTGATATTACGTCCGCAATTAACCATAGAAAGTGTAGCCTCATTGGTTCCGGCATTTAAAACCGTACTCGATAAAATAACAAATAGGAGAGAAGAAATCATAGAAGCCTCCGAAATTATGATAAAATACGAAGGTTATATACAACGGGAAAAAACAATTGCAGAAAAAATAGAACGTTTAGAAACCATTCGTATAAAAGGTAAATTCGATTATAACGAAATAAAACAATTATCAACGGAAGCCCGACAAAAATTACAAAAAATAGATCCGGAAACCATAGCGCAAGCATCACGGATACCCGGAATTTCACCCAGCGATATAAATATATTATTAGTATTATTAGGCAGATAGCTTAAAATTGTTCCACGTGGAACATATACTATTTTTTAATTTTTCATACTATGAACACAGATATTGATAAAATAAAACAGTCTATTCGCGATATATACGATTTTCCCGTAAAAGGAATCGTATTTAAAGATTTGACAACAGCCTTCAAAAATGCCAAGATATTAAATCTTATATCTACAAATTTGACAAACCTTTATAAAGATAAAGGCATAACAAAAGTTGTAGGTATAGAATCTCGCGGATTTATCATGGGTTCTATTTTAGCAAATAACTTAGGCGCCGGATTTGTTTTAGTGCGTAAACCGGGAAAACTTCCGGCCGATACGATAAAAGAAAGTTATAAAAAAGAATACGGAATAGATACGGTAGAAATACATGCCGATGCCTTAGATGAAACAGATATAGTTCTTATTCATGACGATCTATTAGCAACAGGCGGAACGGTAGCGGCTGTTTTAAATATGGTAAAAAGATTTCATCCTAAAAAAATATACATAAACTTTATAGCAGAATTAGAGTTTTTAAAAGGAAGAGATATTTTTCCGGAAGGAACAGAAATAGAGTCTCTCATAAAATTTTAAGTCATGAGTAATCCTTCACAACATATAAAAGACATTTTATCTCTTATTCCCACTACACCGGGGGTATATCAATATTTCGATGAAAACGGAAAAATCATATATGTAGGTAAAGCGAAAAATTTAAAAAAAAGAGTATCCTCTTATTTTAATAAAACGCACGATTCCGTAAAAACAA
>JAFUKV010000018.1 GCA_017467745.1 Bacteroidaceae bacterium
CTTACGCCACAATCAAGATTGTATAAAAAAACAGTTGGCAAAATTCCTTGATTTCGACTCGGATGCTCCCAACGCAGCAAAGTTGGTGAACAATTATGATTGGATGAAAAATTTCACGTTCCTCGACTTTATCCGCGACATAGGAAAATGTATTACCGTCAACTATATGATGGCAAAAGACTCCGTAAAACGACGTTTGGCAGGAGACACAGGCGCCGGACTATCTTTCACCGAATTTTCATATCAATTGGTACAAGGATACGACTTCTTATATCTAAATAAAAACTTGGACTGTAAGTTGCAAATGGGCGGTTCCGACCAATGGGGCAATATTACGACAGGAACGGAATTGATTCGCCGTGTTACTGGCGGAGAAGCATACGCTTTAACTTGTCCGCTCATAACCAAAGCCGATGGAGGTAAATTCGGGAAAACAGAATCCGGAAACGTCTGGCTCGATCCTCGCTACACTTCTCCTTACAAGTTTTATCAGTTTTGGTTGAACGTAAGCGATATCGACGCAGAAAAATACATAAAAATCTTTACTGCGCTCCCGAAAGAAGAGATAGATGCTTTGATTCAAGAACAGCACGAAACTCCTCATTTGCGACCGTTACAAAAACGATTGGCCAAAGAAATAACCATAATGGTACATTCCGAAGAAGACTATAATGCCGCCGTAGAAGCATCGGGTATCCTTTTCGGAAACGCAACATCCGAGCAATTACGGAAACTGGATGAAGATACGTTATTATCGGTTTTCGAAGGAGTACCTCAATTTGAAATCAGCCGAGCCCAGTTATCAACGGGTATCAAAGCCGTAGATTTAATGACGGAAACAACAAGCATATTCCCCTCAAAAGGAGAAATGCGCAAAACGACACAAGGCGGAGGCGTTTCTATAAACAAAACAAAGTTACAGGCATTCGATGCCATTATAGATGAAAAAGAATTATTGAACGGCAAATATATATTGGTACAAAAAGGTAAGAAAAATTACTTCTTATTAATTGCTAAATAAACATTCATCACATAAATATATCTCTAAAAAGGGAGAGGTTTGATTTCATAATCAAATTCTCTCCCTTTTTCTGAAAAAACGCCTATAACAAGTCCCAAATAACCGCTAAACACCGTTCCTCACCAAACCATTATGCAAAACGATATTTCATTGAAATAATTTTTGATACATTTTCAGCGTCAATTTTTTCCCGAATTTTTCAGCGACATCTTTAATTTCTGCGCAACATGTATATCCGCACTTCTCAAACAATTGTATACTCGCCATATTCTCCGCAGAAATTAATGCCACCGCATTACTGAATCCCCCCTTATAAATATACGGTTCTAATAATTTCAAAGCCTGATGGCCGATTCCTTTTCCCACACAACAAGGCTCTAAATAAATTGTTACCTCAACGGATATACGAAATGCGGGTTTCTCTTTAAACTGCGAGAAATAGCAGAACCCATAACGTTTACCGCCTGCGCCGCAAATCAAAAAAGAACGGTAACTCCGGTCTCCAAGGGGAATTATTTTTCGGATTTCATCCAAAGGCACCGGATCAATAAAATATACTACCGTAGAATGTTTCGTATAATAATCGTAAATATTTTTCACGTAAGACAAATCGGCATCTGTCATATCCAACAACTAAACCTGTTCCATTATATAAAATATTTCATTAAACGAGCCGTATACAAAAAGTCCCTATAATCAACCATAATTCTCATTCTCCCACTATGGCTTCCTCGTATATAACTTATGATTATTTCTCTTATTACAAAGCTATTAAACATAAAGGTAAACCTTTTATTAGAAAATGCAAAATTTTCTGTCGTCAGACCAGAAGTTTTTACATAACAATGATTTATAATCTATTTTTTATCTTTATTTTTGGGTATCAAATACAATAATCACCATTAACTATGAACAAAAAGATTTACTCAATTTTAATGACAATTGCATGTTTATGCAGTTTTTCAAACGGAAATGCCGAGAAGAGAAATATCGAAAAGAATTTCTATGTCAGTAATACCGTAAAAAAGAAAATTTCAAAGCACAACCGTCCCGCCAGTTCTTTAAGAGTTCTCTATTGGAACATTCAAAACGGCATGTGGTCTGATCAGGGAAACAATTACGACAATTTTGTAGAATGGGTAAAAAGTTATTCTCCGGATGTCTGCATTTGGTGTGAAGCCCAAACTATCTACAAAACCAGTACTGCCACTCCTTGTTCCGCAGAAGAACGCTATTTAACAGACAATTGGACGGAACTGGCTGCCCGTTACGGACATAAATACTGGGCAATAAGCGGACATAGAGACAACTATCCGCAAGTTATTACCTCCAAATATCCCATAGAGAAAGTGCTTGATATTGTAGGCGCAGAACCAGATAGCGTAGTGACACATGGCGCAGGACAATACAGAATTAAATTCCGTAACAAAAAAATAAACTTTGTTTCACTCCATACATGGCCGCAAGGATATGCCTATCGGGCAAAAGATCAGGCTCTCAGCCGTAAGGAAAACGGCGGAGATAAGTACCGGCGGATGGAAATAGAATATATCTGTTCACATACGGTTAACGCTTCGCCCGAAGCCGACAAAGAATACTGGTTTATGTGTGGCGATTTCAATTCGCGCTCATCCAAAGATAACGATGTGTATAAATTCGCACCGGAAGATACCCGATTTCTTGTACACGACTATATTCTCCAACATACGCCTTATTTAGATGTTATTAAGGAACAATATCCCGATCAATTCATCTCATCGACAGGCGGACAAGCTCGCATAGATTTTATTTATTGCACACAACCGCTTAACGACAGGGTTATTCATGCCGAAATTTTAAAAGACTCTTATACCGGCAATATAGTGCGAGACCCGAAAAATTTATCCAATTTCTACCATCCCTCAGACCACAGACCCATACTGGTAGATTTCGACATGGGAAAAAAGAAATAAATTCAATTCTAAGCAATAAAACGAATTTTCAAACAAAAACGGCAACGCCTTTTTTGCAGCATTGCCGTTTTTTTTATTATATTGAATTAAAGAATTCGTTTACTTATATTCTTCCCAATTAACTTTCGACATATCGCCTGATTTGACAAATTCGTTATGGAATGCGAAACATGTTCTCAAATTATGCGGAGTATGTCCCTTCGATGCCATAGCGAGATATTGGTTCAATAAATCGTGATATGACGGATGAACGCAATTCTCTATAATCAATTTTGCCCGTTGAATCGGCGATTTTCCTCGCAAATCAGCAACACCTAATTCGGTAATGATAACATCCACAGAATGCTCGCTGTGATCTACATGCGATACCATCGGAACAATAGAGCTGATCTTTCCGCCTTTGGCAATAGAAGGAGTCGTAAAAATAGACATATATCCGTTACGGGTAAAATCGCCCGAACCGCCAATGCCATTCATCATTTTTGTTCCCACTACATGCGTACTGTTTACATTTCCGTATATATCCGCTTCAAGTGCAGTATTGATAGTAATCAAGCCCATACGACGAGCCACTTCGGGATTGTTGGTAATTTCGCCGGGTCGGAGAACTATTTTATCACGGAAAAAATCAATATTCGAAAAAATCTTTTCAATAACAGGAGTAGATACTGTCAAAGAACATCCGCTGGCAAATTTACAACGACCTTGCTCCATCAATCCGATAACCGCATCTTGAATGACCTCCGTGTACATTTCAAATGCCGGAATATGCGGGTTAGCTCCCAAACATCCCAATACGGCATTTGCAATATTGCCTACACCCGATTGAATAGGTAAAAATTCAGACGGGATTAAACCTGCTTTTAATTGAGAAGATAAAAATTCCGACACATTATTTCCGATTTTCATCGTTGTCTCGTCAACGGGAGTAAATGCACTTACACCATCTTCAACATTTGTTTCTACTACGCCAATGATTTTTTTCGGATCTACCTTCAATGTTATTGAACCGATGCGATCACTGGGTTTATATATAGGTATCTCACGACGATAAGGAGGATCTGCCGGTTGATATATATCGTGGAATCCGCGTATGCCTTTCGGCAAGAAATGATTCAACTCGATAATAATGCGATCGGCCATTTGACATACCGTAGGAGCGATACCCACACCCGTACCTAATACTATCTCGCCATCGGGCGTAACATCGGCAGCTTCGATAATGGCTATATCTATTTTACCGTAAAAACCGTAACGAAGATTTTGCGCTATATGCGAGAGATGCAAATCAAAATAAGAAATATCATGGCTGTTTATACCGCTACGCGAATCTTTATGCGATTGGTACGGAGTGCGACGATTGATAGCGTTAGCCCGAGCTAAAACACCATCGAGATGATCGCTAGTAGATGCGCCTGTAAAAATGTTTACTTTAAAAGGTGTTCCGGCCGCATGTTCTTGTTCGGCCTTTTTTGCCAACGCTTCCGATACTTTTTTAGGAGTTCCGGCTGCCGTAAAACCGCTGAAACCTATACTATCTCCATCATGGATAAAGGATGCGGCTTCTTCTGCTGAAATAAATTTTAATGACATGATCTTTACCTTAATATTGTGTGTTTGAATATGCCTTTGTGATAAACGGATGCGAAATTATAAAAAAAATCCGTTACAATGTCCTTATTTGCTGTTTTTTAAATAATATGTAACAGTTATTTCCATATCCGAATGCCGAAAATTCAGTATCAACCTTATTTGTTTCGCTACTCAAAATAAGGCTACCGCAATAAAAAATCCGAAAATATATTTTCGGATTAAATTAGTAAAGAGTATATTTAAAATTTTTTCGCCAATATCTCTGACATCACAATGGCTTTTCGCAGCTCGCTATTATCTACTACAAACGGTTTGTCTTTATCAATATCGTAAGCGTCTTTTTCCTGACGTTTCATTTGGGTTGAAGGTTTTGAAAATCGAGAATAATTCTCCGCCATAAAACTTGCATTTTTATTCTTCGATTGCAAAAAAGGCTGAACTTTTTTCTTTTTTTCTTGCATAGGTTCTATAACTTCTGCTGATTTTGCCGAATCAGAGGAAACAAGGTCTTTCCACTTTTCCTCTACTTCTTGCCACCATTCTTCCGTATTTTCCGGTTGTTGTACAGGGCGAACTTGTCTTACCTTTGACTTCTTCTTTTTTTTAGCTTCTAACAACGAATTTACGAGAGGAACTAAAATAAATAATATAATATAAATCCAAAAGTCTAATTTCATAAGCTTTTTGTATTTTTGCGCTCAGCAAATATAAAGATTTTATATGAAAAAAGAGCTGTTAGGGGGTGATA
Organism: Bacteroidaceae bacterium; assembly: GCA_017467745.1. Taxonomy (GTDB): domain Bacteria; phylum Bacteroidota; class Bacteroidia; order Bacteroidales; family CHK158-818; genus Gallibacteroides. The sequence continues at coordinate 5,315 of JAFUKV010000018.1, forward strand.
AAAACAATTCCGGAAAATTTCACAATTTCCCGGAATCTATTTAACCTAAACCTTAACTATGAAAAAAATTTTCATATATTGTTTGCACCTGCAAAGGTCGCACTTTATTTTGTCAAAAACAAATATTTAACAACATATTGTTCTGACTTTTTATTTTTATATCTTTTTTAAACTGAAAATCAGAATATTTATTTTTAAAATTCTATATAATGACAAACAACTCAACAACAGACTCTAAATCTGTAAATGGGCACGGAGAAAAAAAATTATTTATTGAAACGTACGGTTGTCAAATGAATGCCGCCGACAGCGAAGTGGTTGCCTCTATTATGCAAATGGACGGCTATTCGCTATGCGACTCCATCGACAACGCCGATGCCGTATTTATAAACACCTGCTCTATCCGTGATAATGCGGAACAAAAAATCATATCGAGATTACAATTTTTCAATGCTTTACGCAAGAAAAATAAAAAATTGATTATCGGAGTATTAGGCTGCATGGCCGAACGAGTAAAAGATGACCTGATAACAAAGCACCAAGTAGATTTGGTAGCCGGCCCTGACGCATACCTCGATTTACCAAACCTCGTAGGAGCTGCCGAACAAGGGAAAAAAGCCATTAATGTAAATCTCTCTACTGACGAAACTTACCGGGAAATCATCCCTTCTCGTATCGGAGGAAATCGTATTTCAGGATTTATCTCCATTATGCGAGGATGTAATAATTTTTGCTCATATTGCATCGTACCCTATACGCGCGGGCGAGAACGCAGTCGAGACCCGAAAAGCATCCTCAACGAACTACAAGATTTAAAAGTCAGAGGTTTTAAAGAAGTTACGCTATTAGGACAAAATGTCAACTCATTTTCGTTCACTGACAATGCCGGCAATAGAACCGATTTTCCCTCTCTGCTCGAAAAGGTTGCAGCAGCGGCCGGCAACATGCGAGTACGTTTCACCACTTCACACCCGAAAGACATGAGCGATGAGACACTTCACACCATAGCTCGATTTCCGAACCTTTGCCACCATATACACTTACCAGTACAATCGGGAAGTTCTCGCATCTTAAAGCTGATGAATCGCAAATATACGCGTGAGTGGTATTTGGAACGGGTAGCGGCTATACGCCGAATCATTCCGGATTGCGGATTAACTACCGATTTATTTTGCGGATTCCACTCTGAAACAGAAGAAGATTTTGAACAAACATTATCTTTGATACAAGAAGTTGGATTTGACTCATCATTCCTCTTTAAATATTCCGAACGTCCGGGGACTTACGCTTCACAGCACTTGTCAGACAATATCCCCGAACAACTAAAAATAGAACGTTTACAAAAAATGATAGATCTCCAAAACCGAGTATCTCTCGAAAGAAATCGCGCGGACATAGGAAAAACATTTAAAGTACTAATTGAAGGCTTCTCAAAACGATCGAGAGAAAAACTGTTCGGACGCACTTCACAAAACAAAGTAGTTGTATTCCCTAAATCCGAATATCGAATAGGACAACGGGCAAACATCCGTATTACAGATGCATCGTCAGCCACACTAATCGGCATACCCGAAGAAAACAAAAATTAAACCTGACACAAAGCTAAAACCTCTTCTTTATGAAAGATATAAAGAAGAGGTTTCTTGTATAATTATACCAATAGAATAAACATACTATTCTTAAATAAATTCCATTACCTCTACCCATCATAATTTTACAAGATTTCCGGTTATCCACATCACATTTACATATTTATAGTTTAACCTTAATTATAACAAAAGACATCTCTTTCAATACCTTTTCCACATCTTATTACAGTAACAACGAAATGATATATAGAATTTTACACAGAACAATCCTCTTCTCAGAATTGTTAATTCGGCAAATATTAAGTTAAACAAATTAATATTAGTTTCTCGATTCAGAAAATTTATGTTATTTTACTAACGATATTAATAGCATTTTTTCATCCCCAAGCAAGAAGAAAAAATCATGTAAAAAACAACTAAAATTAGTGTCCTATGAAAAAAGTTTTATTTTCAATCATTTTATTAAGTGTACTTGCCATAAATAAAACATGGGCAGGACCCGATACAAAAAAAGAATGGAAACCTCTTTTTAATGAAAGTTTATCGAATGCAACTTACGACAAAACTGCATGGACTTATCAAGATGGTGTCCTAACCGCAACCAAAGATGCGGCTATTTGGACCAACTTAACGTATGAGAATTTCATATTAGAATTAGAATTTAAAAACGATAATGGAACTAACAGTGGAGTTATGGTATATTGTACAGACCGAAACAACTGGATCCCCAATTCGGTAGAAATTCAAATTGCCGATGATTACAGTGAAGGCAATATCAACCAACATCCGCGTTTTAAATGCGGCGCCATTTACGGACATTTAGGACCCAATAAAGAAAATGTCGTAAAAAAAGCCGGCGAATGGAATAAAATGAAAATCGTTTGTAACGGAAAAAAAATTACGGTTACATTAAACGGTAAAAAAGTAACAAGTATGGACATGAGAAAATGGACATCCGGAACAAAAAATCCTGACGGAACAGACATTCCTGCATGGTTACCTACTCCTTTTGCAGAACTTCCTACTGCCGGTTATATCGGATTGCAAGGAAAACACGGTGACGCAAAAATAGAATTTCGGAAAATGAAAATCCGTGAATTATAAGGTTCAAAATTAATTACAAGACATATAGCCTTCGATTTTATCGAAGGCTATTGTTTTAATCCACCTCCGCACATATAAGTTAAAAAAAAATAATACAATCTCTTATTTCCAAAATAATTTGTTCTTTTGTATCAAATTTAGGAGAGGTATGTCTCTATTGAGACATATTTTATTTTAATCTTCAATCTGCCAAGATATAACAGATTGAAGGTTAGATGATAAAATTTTACCCAACAAAAAAAAATGCCTGTTATAAAGACATATAACTGTCCAGTATGCAAAAGCGAAAATATCAAAAGTTTTTTAGACTGTTGTGACTTTTGTACATCCGGAGAAACCTTCAAAATAGAAAAATGCTGCAATTGCGGATTTGCATTTACGCAACAATTTCCCGATGAA
>JAFUKV010000123.1 GCA_017467745.1 Bacteroidaceae bacterium
AGAGGCGGTTCTGGAAATAATTATTTTTGTTTACAAAAGTGTCAGATGCGGGTGGTTTTCAATAAAATCTATACCTTTGCAGGCGTAAAAAAGAGAGGTATGACAAAATTGGTGATTTTCGATTTAGACGGTACGTTATTAAATACCATAGATGATTTAGCAACCAGTACGAATTATGCTTTGCAATGTGCCGGATATCCGCAACATGATTTACTTGCTTATCGTTATTTCGTGGGAAACGGAATCAATAAGCTGATTGAAAGAGCTTTGCCGTATGAAAAGAAAAATGAAACGGAAGTAGCGAAATTGCGGAAAGATTTTGTAGAATACTATGAGAGGCACATGAGCGATCTTACTAAACCGTATGATGGCATTGTTTCGTTGTTGGAAAATTTGCAAGCGCGAGGCATTGCAATAGCCGTAGCGTCGAATAAGTATCAAGAAGCGACACGGGCGTTGGTTGCGAAATTTTTTCCTCAAATACATTTTGTGGCAGTGTTCGGTCAGCGTGAGGGGATAGCACCAAAACCTGACCCTGCTGTAGTTTTCGACATTTTACAAATTGCCGGGGTTGATAAAGGCGAAATATTGTACGTAGGCGATACGAATGTAGATATGACTACTGCCCGCAATAGCGGTGTCCATTCTGTCGGTGTAACGTGGGGTTTTCGTCCGCAACTTGAATTGGAAGAGAGCGGAGCTAATTCTATTGTTCATCATCCTAACGATATACTTGCTCTTCTGCAATAGTTCAGTAAACGGGGGCTATTCTATATCTTTTGTCGTGACATAGCCGTTCATCATGGCGTAAAAACTTAATCCGGATACGGTTTTAATGCCTAATTTTGTCGTAATGTTTTTACGGTGGGTAAGTACAGTGTTGAAACTGATGTTCAGTTTATCGGCTATTTCTTTATTGATGTATCCTTGCGCAACCAATTGCAGTACCTCTATTTCGCGCGGCGACAATTCTTCGTGTGTGTCGTCTGCCGATCTTTTATCGATAGAGTTTAATATTCGTTCTAATTTTTCTATTATACTTTCTGTGTCGTCGTATATGTATAACCGGCGTTCCAAAACTTTTTTCTCTTCGGAAACAAATTCTCTATCCGATAAAATAACGGTCTTGTTTTTACGGGGTAGAAAAAAATCGGAATGGGTAAAAAACGTATCTGCCGTTACGAAAAACAGGTCGTATTGTTCGGGACGAGCGGACAAAAAATCATCTGTATTGGAATAGACGCCGATTGTTCCGATTGCAAAAAAATCGCACAATAATTGTTTCAGCCCGATATTGGCTAATGTAAACGGCGAAATAACAGCTATTTGCAATTGTAAAGACATACGGTTTATTTTATCGATTTCATGGCTTCCGACATCGGTCGCAATATGCGGTTGCGTATCCGGTTATGTTGTCTTATATCTTTTTCAAGACTGTATAAAGCGAATATAACCGCATAGCAGAGGTTAACATCGTATGAGCCCGACAAATGCAGAATAAACAGGTTTTTCAAATCATTCAGTTTTTCCTCAATAATATCTTGTTCATCGCAAGTATGTTTCAGGTGTAAATCGTCTGTTTTTCCTTGTTGGGACAATTGCTTATAATGACTCATGATTTCGGGGAACCATGTCGTATGGTCATGTTCAATACGGGTTAATAACTCTTTTTTGAATTCGATAAAGAATTTTCGTATCAGTTCTAAGTTGTTGTTATCCGTGTCGCTTTTCTCTATGAGAGAGTTTAGATGCCTTTCTATGTTAGGCAGTTGAAATTTTTGATAATAAAAATTCGTTTTCGTAAGGTAATCTACTATTTGTGTGGCGCAAAACGATTGTAGCCGTTTTTCCGGGAAATATTCTTCATTTATGAACGTATTGATTATGGTCAGAAAGAAATTGCAGTCCATTTCTTTTTCATCGCAAACTGTTCGGATGCTTTTGTCTCCCGTACCCAAATAGATTCCGAACCGGTTGATAACGGGTATCAATGTAGGCTCGCTCAATATGGGTTCGCATAGTTTTGTATCGGCAGATATTAAGGGCATATCTTGGAGTTTATTATGATTTACAGTGAATAATCCGTTCGGGCGTGATAATTATATCCATCGGTTTATCGTGCGGTTCAACAGGAATTTCTTCGCTTAATTGCAATTCAAAACAAATGCCTATACATGGGCAGGACAAATGAGTTAAAAGTCTGTCGTAGTATCCTTTTCCT
>JAFUKV010000124.1 GCA_017467745.1 Bacteroidaceae bacterium
ATCGACACCGGCATCCGCCAACATCTGAATATGCTTTTCTATCACCCATTCGTCATTTGAGACATAATATCCCAAATACGGCTCCCCCCAATGATGAAAGGCATGAACAGGCCCGTATTGAGGATTTTGAAAATCGGCTTTTAATATTTTGGAAATATCGTACGGACTGTTCTTTTCCTGTTCGTGCGGCACAAATACGCCTTCACCCGGAGCATCGCCTTGATGCACATCATAACCGTGCGCACCTATCCACATAAAATAAAATATACCGACTTTCTTTTCCGGCTTATATGCTCCATACTCCGATGCCGGATTTATCTTACGCGTCAATGCGTCAGTCGCCACCCACGAATCGGACATAGAACGGGTATAATGCTGAGTATTACCGCTAAGCGAATAAATAAAGAATAATACCAAAATAATATATTTATCGCATCTTTTCATAACATATTTTTTTTATCCTTATTACGGAATATCATAAATTTATTTCAATTCCCATAACACTCAAAGCAATCCCCCTCAACTATTGAAACTTTACAACTCACAACGAATTTGATAATTTCCTGACGATATTTCCAAATTACCGGAAGTGCCCAAAACCTCTCCATTTACAGAAACCTGTTTAGACGTAACAGGTAATATAACCGTCGCCGTGCTCCCTACCGGAATTTGAACATCCATTGTAAATAGAGAATCACTCTTCTCCCATCTCGATTTTAGTTCGCCATAAGGAGTATCTTTCGACACATCTACCCACGATATACCGTCCACCAACTGAGGACGAATAAATACATGCTTATACCCGGGATTCTTTTCATCGGTATTGATTCCGCCCAAAGCCTGATAAAACCATGAACCAATGCCGTTATAACAATTATGAATTCTACTGCGCTCTCCGTTCCAATGTTCCCAAGTTGTTGTAGCCCCATTATCCAGCATATATAAATATCCCGGATAATCTCTTTTTTTCAACATCCCATATATAAAATCGGCCTGTCTGCATTTGACAGCCCATTCCGTTATAACAGGAATCCCTACCAAACCGGTTGCCAAATGGCCTTTAAAAATATCGTTTGTTCTTTGATATAACGTATTTCTGACATTGTTTATTTCCTCTTCCGGCGTTGCGCCTGCCAACATCGGATAAATTAAATCAATTTGAGAACCGGTTGCATAGTTCTTTTCCTGACTATCATAAAATGTTGAATGTATCAAAGCGTTCAACTCTTTATATTTGTTCTCATAATTTTGTCTGTCTTGATCTTTATTCAACAATGCCGCTATTTTTGACATTGTTTGAAAACAAACCGAAACGAAACAATTATTGATTAAATCGACTGATAACGGGTTTGTCTGGTCTATTCCTGTCGGGGTAGCCCAATCTCCCAAATACCATCCCCGATAATCCGTATCCGGCCACGGTTTAAGCAAACCGTCTACGGTATATTTATCTACATATTCCAGCCATTTTTGCATGTACGGATAGTAACGTTCTAACAAACGAACATCTCCATAATTCTGATAAGTAGCCCACGATGCGGTAATTATAAATCCGCACCAATAAGGCCCGCCTCCTGCCCCGTATGGATTAGGAGCAGTATGAGGCATGCTGCCGTCTTCTCTCATACAATCGGCCCATGCCTGCATCCAGTTCATATACAAGGGCGAGAGATTAAACATTGTTTGTACTGTCTGCGTTGAAGCATTCCCATCGCCACCGTAGCCTAACCGCTCAATCTGAGGACAATCTACCATATAACCGCCTAACGTCAAACAGCGCAATGTATAATGAATCATATCATGAATGGCATTCAAATCTTTATCAGAACAACTGAAAGAAGAACTGCCTGCATAATCCGTGTGTATAAGACATCCCGTAATATCGGACAAATCGGGCACTTGTTCAAGATTTGACAATTTTAAGTACCGATATGCTTTATAGTTGAATTTATTGACAAAATATTCTCCCTTTTTTCCTGATGCAATATAATAATCTTCATAAAGGCCATCTCGGAAATTACCTTTTTCATCCAAAAAATCGCAATAACTGATTCTTATCTTTTGATTCGCCTGTAATTGCGGAAATTTAATTTTAGTCCATCCTGTGAAATTTTTTCCCATATCAATAATCCAAGCTGAATCTCCGCAAACTTCATACGAAACAGGATGAAACTTTTCTTGAATCCGATTCAGTTCAGACATTTGCGGAACAGATTTATGTTCCGGCATGTCTATCGTTTTCGCTTTTTGCCATTCTACTTTGTTTAATGTAGCTGCCGACAAATCGGAAAGAAGTTCGGAGGCATCTACGGTTTCTCCCCCGAATCTATGAGGCCTCCAATCGCCAAAAGACTCGTAACCGCTATTGCATACCGACCAAGAATCATCCGTAGCCAAAATGGTATGCCAATCTCTATCTTCCTTACATTCTAACTGAGCGCGAACAAAAGGACCGTTTTCTACCACGCCGGGAAGACCTTCCTGATACCAACCTTTACCGGCCATGATAACAATATCGTTATCTCCTTTTCTAAGGAACTTCGAAACATCATACGTAACAATAAGCGAATGCTTATTAAATTGAGAAACTGCCGGAATTAAAATCGCATCCGTAACATTTTTCCCGTTTACATACACTTCATGATAACCCAACGAATTAACATGAAACATCATCTTTTTTTGAATCTTTTCACATTTAAACGTTTTGCGGAACAACGGAGAAATAGACTTTCCGACAGGTTGCTCCATACCTATATATCGGGCGCACCAATCTTCGGGCAACAAAAGTCCTACTCCAAAATAAGCAGGTTTAGTCCAAGCTGAAACATTCCCCGCTTCATCCCAAACCCGAACTTTCCAATAACAAAAA